>CP003096.1:1732500-1967774 GCA_000233775.1 Thermovirga lienii DSM 17291
TGGAGACCATACCCATTTGGACAGCCTTGCTCTCCCCCCTGGTGACAAAAGACAAAACATCGTTGCTTTCCTGGATCGGCATAGGCTTAAGCTTCGTTGGAATGCTAATAATAACCACCGGAGATTTCAGCATTGGAGGCAAAGCTTTAATTGGCGACTTGCTTGCCCTGGCTGGTGCTTGGTTTGGAACCTTTTATTTTTTGGCAGGCCGGGTAGTTAGACCAAGGATGAGCCTTTCAAGCTATAGCTTTATATGCTACGGCACGGCTTGTTTGCTCCTTTTACTTACAAGCTTGGCCTTGGGCCTTCCACTCAAGGGATTTTCCACGCGCACGTGGTGGGCTTTCGCAGGAATGGGACTGGTCTCCCAAATCATGGGACACAGCAGCTACAATTGGGCACTAAAGCACGTCAGCGCAGGGTTAGTGGCAGTGGCTCTGCTGGGAGAACCCCTTGGAGCTACTTTCCTGGCATGGTTGCTGTTCCAAGAGACATTGACTTTGGGCAAGGTGATAGGAGGGGGCGCCATACTGGCAGGGATAGTTTTGGCAGTAAAAGGAGAAAAATCCTAGCACCTCTTTTCAGCTTACTCAGCCATCCAAAAGGAGGTGGGAAAATTTGAACTCCGGCAAAAGCACCAAAACTTTTCTCATCCTAACAGTTCTCTTAGCAAGCTTCTTTCTTGGAACGCTAGCATGGCCAGCAGAGAAAGGAGGTAAAGATTCCATGGATTTCAGATTGAAGATAAGAGCCTTTGAGTACGGCAGCAAAATACCATCAAAGTACACATGCGAGGGAGAAGACGTTTCTCCTCCCATTGCGTGGGAAGATCCTCCAGAAGGAACCGAAAGTTTTGTGCTCATCGTAGACGATCCAGATGCGCCATCAGGCACTTTCACCCACTGGATACTATGGGATATCCCTAAAGACAAAAGGTTTCTCGAAGAGGGCACGCAGGAAGGCACCCCCGGAAGAAACGATTTTGGGAAGATTGGATACGGAGGACCTTGCCCACCTAGAGGACATGGACCTCACAGGTACTTTTTCAAGCTCTATGCCATCGATACCCCATCACTCAACCTCAAGAAGGGGTCGTCTCGCTCCAACCTGGAAAAGGCTATGAAGGATCACATAATAAGAGAAGCAGAATACATGGGCATTTATGAAAGATAAGAGCCATCTAGTAGGCCAGGGATTTTTCCCTGGCCTGGCTAAACTCTCAGTATTCCACCCTTCCCCCACTTCAATTAACAATTAACACATTAGATATTCTCCCCATTTTTCTTGAAAAAATAAACCAACTATATTAGAATATTCTACTGGTCTGATTACAAAAATTTCAATGTATAATTTAAAAGGGGGGATAATTAAGCATACATTTATATTGTTCTTGTAGCTTTACATCAAGTTGATGAATCAAAAAGGGGGATATTATCGAATATGGATATCAAATCTTACGTACCAGCAGAAAAATCTATGCCTGAGTACACCGTAAAAGCCTTCGTCATAGGTATTCTTTTGGCAGCCATAATGGGCGCCACCAATGCGTACCTGGGAATGTTCGCTGGGATGACCGTTTCTGCTAGTATTCCTGCAGCGGTCATATCCATGGCCATTCTAATGGCCTTCAAGGACAAGAACATCCTTGAGAACAACATGGTTCAAACTGCAGCTTCCGCAGGTGAATCCCTTGCAGCGGGCGTAATATTCACCTTCCCCGCCCTGATAGTCATGGGCAAATATACTCAATTCCCCTATTGGTTGGTAACCATCATTTCAGCTCTGGGGGGCTCCCTAGGGGTTCTTTTCACCATCGCACTGAGAAGAGCCTTCATATCGGAGGAGAAGCTCCCATATCCTGAAGGCACGGCGTGTGCTGAAGTACTCATAGCAGGAGATAAGGGAGGAAGCCATGCCAAGCCCATATTCTACGGCGGTTTATTTGGTGGACTCTTTAAGTTCCTAGGAAGTGCAGGACTTTGGTCAAGCACAATAGAGACGGCAAAGATGTTGGGATCCAAGGTGCTCTACTTCGGTAGCGACTTGTCGGTTGCTCTGGTAAGCGTAGGATACATAGTGGGCCTCAACATAGGCTTCTTGGTGTTTCTTGGCGGCGTCATAGCTTGGTTTATAGCCATACCTATTTATGTAGCCAGCACAGGTAATCCCGATGGATTAGGAGCGTTGGACTTGGCATGGACGATCTGGAGCACAAAGATACGATACATGGGCGTTGGAGCTATGGTTGTGGGAGGACTTTTCAGCTTGCTTAAGCTAAGATCACCTATATCAAAAGGCATCAAAGCCGGCCTAGAAGCTGCAAGACATAGGCAAAGCGGCAAGACCCTCCTCAGGACTGAAGAGGACATGCCCATGAACGTAGTCCTCGTTCTAATAGCGGCCTTCATAATTCCGCTCTTCTTCCTTTACACTCATGTTATAGGCTCCATGGGCGTAGCCGCCGCCTTGGCAGTAATAATGCTCATAGTAGGATTTTTCGGAAGCGCCATTGCTGGTTACCTCGCGGGAGTCGTAGGTTCATCCAATAACCCCGTATCTGGAATAACGATAATGAGCCTTCTTTTCACCGCACTGTTGCTCAAGGCGATAGGCTTGGAAGGATCAGAGGGCATGGAAGCCACGATCTTGGTAGCTGCAGTAATATGCTCCGCTGCCGCCATAGCCGGAGACACCATGCAGGATTTGGCCACTGGGCACTTGGTGGGGGCAACACCCAAAAGACAGCAGGTTTTCGAGATCGTTGGAACATTTTTCGCAGCCTTGGTGATGTGCCCCGTTCTTAACCTTCTCATACAGGCCTATGGAATCGCCGGAACTGCGACGGCAAAAGAAGGGGCCCTGGCAGCACCTCAAGCCTTCCTTATGGCAAAGGTCACAGAAGGGGTGTTCAAAGGCTCCCTTGAGTGGAAGATGGTCTTCTTTGGAGCAGGTATAGCGGTCGCTCTGATAATCATCGACGAGATACTCGCTTCCAAGAAAGCTAAGTTTAGAACTCCTGTAATGCCTGTAGCCGTTGGTATATATCTCCCCTTGAGCCTTGGCGTCCCCATCTTCTTGGGTGGGCTGGTCAAATACGCCGTTAACAAGGCCAAAGGTAACGGTTCAGGGGAAGACCTTGCAGATCCGGGAGTTCTCGCAGCAGCAGGATTGATCGCCGGAGAGGCACTGATGGGTATTATGTTCGCGGCACTAATCGTCCTTGGCAAAGTTCCATCCATCGGCTTCAGCAACGACCTCATAGGCATAGCGCTCATAGCAGCCATAATCGCCTGGCTATTCAAAACCGGTAGTAAAAATAATGCCTGATAAACTTGAGATCTACCTTAACCTTGTGCCAATAAGAAACGAAACAATCAAGCTTGATGAAGAAGAGGGGAGTCCAGTCCTTTTAGTCCCTATGGACTCCCTCTTTGACTTTTTAGCCATTAGACGCCATGGAAGGTATCGTAGATTGAAATTGGATGACCTAGGAGCCTTCGTATGGCGGCTGTGCGATGGAGAAAAAACCGTACGGGAAATAGGAGAAGAAGTGCGTAATATCTACGGAGACTCAGCAGAACCTCTGTATGAGAGATTAATATACTTTCTACTTGAGCTTAAAAAAAGGCACCTTCTGGAGCTAAAATAGACACGAAAAGGTGGTGCTAAAAATGGAAAGATTTGAGAATGTTTACGGCGAAGTCGAAAACTTGAAGGGGGCCATGCTGGAAACACTGGCAGAGATGATAAAAATTCCCGCCATAAGCCCTAATTACGGTTACGAAGGAGAATACGACAAAGCAGAGAAGTTGCTTGAAATAATAAAAGACTGGCCTTTTGACAAGATCGAGCGCTACGATGCTCCCGACGAAAGGGCAAAAAATGGAGTAAGACCCAACATCCTGGCATACTATTATGGGAAAGACCACGATGAAAGCTCCAGGTTGTGGGTGTTGTCCCACCTCGACGTCGTCCCGCCAGGAGATTTGGAGAAATGGACCATAACTGACCCCTTCACGCCTTTGATCAAGGACGACAAAATCTACGGCAGGGGGAGTGAAGACAACGGCCAAAGCATCGTCTCATCTCTATATGCTGTAAAAGCGCTGATGAACCTTGGTTTGCGCCCCAAAAAGACTGTGGTGCTCGCCTTCGTGAGCGATGAGGAGACAGGAAGCGAAAAAGGCCTGAAATGGCTAATGGAAAACCACTCAGAGCTCTTCAGGAAAGATGACCTAGTTATAGTGCCTGACGGAGGCAACGTCGACGGCTCCTTTATAGAGGTAGCGGAAAAGAGCATACTATGGTTGAGGATCAAGGTGGTGGGCAAACAGGTCCATGCAAGCATGCCACAAAAGGGCATGAATGCCCATAGAATAGCGCTGAACCTCGCCTACAAGCTAGACAAGGCCTTTCACGAAAAATACAACGCAAAAGATGAACTTTTCGAACCCGCCATCTCAACCTTTGAACCCACTATGGCATCCAATCCAGCGGACTCACCAAACATTGTGCCAGGAGAACATACTTTCATCTTCGACTGCAGGGTTCTACCTAACTACAAGATAGACGATATCCTCGCAGACGCCCATAACATAGCGGAAGAACTAAAGAAAGAATTCCAGGATGAAAACCTTCCCGAGATTCACTTTGAAGTGCTTCAGAGGCTGGATGCTCCCATACCAACGGATCCAAACTCCAAGATTGTCCAATCTCTCAAAGAGGCTTTAATTAATCTGCGGGGCACGAATCCCAAGATAGGGGGAATAGGTGGCGGAACCTTCGCGGCCCACTTCAGAAAGCTGGGCATTCCTGCCGTGGTGTGGGCGACCTTGGACGAGATGGCCCACCAACCCAATGAATATGCAAAGATTTCAAACATCGTCGAGGACGCAAAAACAATAGCCTATCTAGCCATAAATTAAAGGTGGGGGTACCCCCACCTTTAATTTCTATAATTTCTACTTAGGATAAAAACTACACTATGAAACCTTGTCTTTAAGGGCCTTGGCCGGCTTGAAAGCTGGCACTTTCCTAGCAGGAATGCTTATCGTCTTACTGGGATCCTGTGGGTTCCTGCCCTCTCTGGCCGCTCTCTCCCTAACCTCGAAGGTTCCAAAACCCGCCAGCTGAACCTTCTCCCCTTTTGCCAAGGAAGAAGCTATCTCCTCAAATAAAGCCCCCACGCTCTCTGCTGCTTTTTTGTTGCTCAGTCCAGTCTTCTTGGCAACAATCTGAATAAGTTCGGTCTTATTCAAAGTTTTCCCTCCTTTCAACAGCTAATCGGCGTGATGATTATTACAGCTTCGCCTCATTTCTGCAACCATCTATTTTCAAGAGGTTAGGCACACTTATCCTTAGAGTTCCTCTTCACACGTAAAGATCAGTGCTCAAATATTTCAGGCCTGAGTCACAGACTAAAAACGCGATATTGTTCCCCTTTTCTTTCCCTCGCAGGAGACGAGCAGCGGCGAAAACGTGAGCGCCTGTTGAGAATCCTCCAAAAATACCTTCTATCTCCGCCAAGGCCCTTGCTCCTTCAATGGCCTCGTCATCGGTCACCGTCAAGTACTCATCCACAAGGGAAGGATCCAAAAGAGGCAAATCTCTGCAGTATCCCCCTCCCTGTATCTTATGGTTAGGGTTTCTAATCTCACCTCCGGCAAGATAAGGGGCTGAAGCTGGCTCGATTAGGTAACACCTTATGCCTGGGTCGTGTTTTTTGAGAGCTCTTGCACATCCAACAAAGGTACCTGCAGTGCCCACGAAATCCACGAAGGCATCTATTTGGCCATCAAGGTCCTGCCACAGTTCCTCTCCCGTATGAAGCTCATGAGCCTTTGCATTGGCCTCAAGCACAAACTGATCCGCTCTGAAGGCCCCTAACTCGTTTACTATCTCCTGCGTTTTGGCCTCGACCAAAGCCAAATCCTCCCCAGAGACCTGCCCCGGAATGGAGCCAGGTGCCTGATCTACCAAGACCACCTCCGCCCCCAGAGCCTTCATCATCCTGGCCCTCTCCATTGAGTTACCCTTGGACATGACAGCCACAAAGGGATAACCCTTAACAGCGCAAACAATGGCAAGGCCAGTACCTGTATTGCCACTAGTAAGTTCCACTACTGGCTGTCCCGGCGAAAGCATCCCCGAGGCCTCTGCCTCTTCGATTATACTTAAAGCTATCCTGTCCTTCTTGCTATAGCCAGGATTTAGGTTTTCCAACTTTGCAAAAAGCTGTCCTTCTAGTTCCCAAGCCTTACAAAGCCTGGAAAGCTTCACCACGGGCGTGTTGCCTATGGCTCCCAAAACGCTTTCGTACAACATGCCTATCCCCTCCTTCCTCCTTTTTTCAGCCATTGAACCTTGTAAAGATCGTCCCTTCGGCTCTGTAAGCTTCTTACGCTTCCAGAGGTCCTGAGTTCCTTTATCAAATCTATGTCGAGGTCGGCTATCAATGCCATCTCCGTATTGGGAGTGGCTTCCGCCGCAACGGCATCATGGGGAAAAGCAAAATCGGCTGGGGTAAGGATGGCGGATTGGGAGTACTGAATATCCATGTTCTCCACTTTGGGAATATTTCCAACGCTGCCCGTTATGGCCACGTAACACTCGTTCTCTATGGCCCTGGCTTGGGCGCAATGACGCACCCTGAGGTAACCGTTCCTGGTGTCGGTCCAATAAGGCACCAAAAGGATCGTCATTCCCATGTCAGCCAGTATCCTAGGAAGCTCTGGGAACTCAACGTCGTAGCACACCAATATGCCTATCTTCCCCACATCGGTGTCAAATACCTTGAGTTCGTCTCCTCCCTGCAGCCCCCAGGTCATGTACTCATCTGGAGTTATGTGGAGTTTGTACTGCTTATCCCATGTTCCGTCCCTTCTACACAGGAAACACACGTTGTAGAGGGCTCCGTCCTTATATTCTGGCACGCTTCCGGAGACTATGTTTATGTTGTAGCTCAATGCCATCTTTACGAGGGCCTCTCTCATAGGTTCGGTGTACTGGGCCAGAAGACGCATGGCCTCAGCGGGATCCTTCTGGTCATAGTGGGCTATCAGGGGAACGTTGAAAAGCTCAGGAAACAGAACCAGGTCGGCCTTGTAACCCGAGACAGCATCCACGAAAAACTCCACCTGCTGCATGAAATCGTCAAAAGACGCAAAGAGTCGCATCTGCCACTGGACCACACCCAGGCGAACATAGGTCTTGACCCTTTTTATAAGGCTTTTCTTTTCCTCGTAGTATATGTTATGCCACTCCAAGATAACTCCGTATCCCTTGGACTTGGTGTCCGCTGGCCAGTAACCTGGTACTATCCGCTTGACATGAAAGTCATTGCTCAGCTGAAAAGTTAGAACTGGATCGGTTATCTCCCTGTTTTCGACCATCCTAACGTACTCTCCAGGCTTCATGGACGAAGCATACTTGGCATACCCGGGGATTCGGCCCCCTATGATTATCCCTTTTAGGTTTAGGGTCTCGCAAAGCTCCTTTCTTGCATCGTACAACCTCCGACCAAGGCGCATATCCCTGTAGTCAGGGTGCACAAAGACATCTATGCCGTAGAGATAATCTCCGTCCGGATCATGATTTTTAAGAGTTCCATCCCCCACTATCTGCTTGTAAGTGTGACGATCTCCATATACCGTGGAATCGATGATCAAAGAAAGGGCTGCCGCCACCACGTGCCCCTCATACTCTATGCCAAGTTGCCCCTCAGGAAACCTTTCCACCATGCTCTCAAACTGTTTTTTCGTCCACGCTCCCCCCATGTCGGGGTATATAAGATCCATTATCTTCCTTATGTCTTCGTAGTCCTCAACTCGAAGAGTCCTTAGATTTAGCGTGGAATGATCTTTTTCTCTATTACCCATAAGCACAAAACCTCCAAAGCCCTTTATTTTCCCAGTAATTATAAATCAAAGGCTCTAGTTACACCAATTTAACACGACAATCTCACAAACACACAACGCACTAATCCGGGATTGACAAAATTGACAGACATTGTATCCTTGTATGTAAGGATACGCGCATCCGAAACGGAGGGGAAAGTTGATGGATTCCGTGCTGAAAGCCATTCCTGAGGAGACTTACGTACCAGTAAGGGTCATAGTCTACGAAACTTTACGAGAGGCCATCTTTCGCCGGGAACTCAAAGACGGCGACAAGCTGGTCGAAAGCGAGCTCGCCGAAAAGTTGAAGGTCAGCCGCACCCCTGTAAGGGAAGCTTTACGCATGCTTGAGTCAGAAGGACTTGTGGAAAGGATCCCCCGCAAGGGACTTTTCGTGAAAGGATTGTCCAAGGAGGACATAATAGAGATCTACTCCATAAGGCAGGCGCTGGAAGCCGTTGCCATAAGAGCAGTTTGCAAGAACATCACTGACGAAGAGTTAGCAGAGCTAAAAAAGCTTTACGCACAAATGGAAGATGCATTCGAAAAAGGCGACGACAACAAACTTTCCGCTCTTTCCCAAAAATTCAACGAGGCCATAGTGGCCCCTTCCAACATGCCCCGACTACTCAGTCTTATCACCACGTACCACGAGTATTTAAGCAGACTTAGATCCCTGTCCTTCAGCAGATCCTTGAGAAAAGTTCAAGCCTTGAAAGAGCATGGCCAGATACTCGAGGCAGTATCAGAACGAGACGCTGACAAGGCAGAACGACTGGTAAAAGAACATCTTGAAAACGCCATAAAGACCCTTACCATAGAATTCCCCCAAACAAAGGAAGAACCGTCGAATAACCTTTAGTTTCATCTTTGAATAAATCAAACATCAACCGGAAGGGAGTGATGCAAAAAGCAAGTACCTGGAAAAATAGACAAGGAACAAAAAACAAAAAGGGAGGGCGAAGTTATGAAGGGTAATTTCAAGAAATTGGTTTCGTTGATTTTGATTTCAGCTTTCATGTTATCCCTAGTTGGAGTGGCGAGCGCTGCGTGGAAACCCACCAGGCCCATAGAGATAGTGGCTCCTGCGGGACCTGGTGGCGGTTGGGACACTCTTGCGCGCGTGGTGAAAAAGGCTCTTGAGGAAGAAAAACTTGTGGACCAGCCCATCATCGTCACCAACATGCCTGGCGGTGGCGGGGCCACCGGCTGGACGTACCTAAAGGGCAAAAAAGGTAAAGGAGAATACCTTGCAGTCAACTCCAGCTTGATCCTCCTGAATAACTTGCTTGGTAAAAGCAAATTAACTTTCAGGGATTTCACTGTTCTGGCAAACTTGCAGGCCGAATGGGAGACCATAGCGGTAAAGAGCGATGCTCCCTACTCCGACCTCAAGAGCTTCTTCGAAGCTTTGAAGACTAACCCCGACGACATGCCCATAGGCGTTGGCCCTACCCTTGGCAACGACGACCACATCCAGTTTTTGATGCTGGCCAAAAAATACGGAGTAGATCCAGCTACCGTCAAGTTCGTGGTCTATCCTGAGACCGCAGCTGGCCAGATTCCAGCGCTCCTGGGAGGCCACATAAAAGCCATAACCATAAGCCTTGGAGAGACGCTAGAGCAAGTAAAAGCCGGCAACTTGAAGCTCTTGGGCGTATCCTCCCCAGAACGCCTGGACATACTCCCTGATGTTCCCACCTATAAGGAACAGGGAGTAGATTTAGTGTTCCCCCACTGGCGGGGCATCATGGCCGCCCCTGGCCTTTCCGATGAACAAGTCGCTTTCTGGGATTCAACCCTCAAGAAGATGGTAGAAAGCAAGACCTGGAAAGAGTCCCTAAAGAACCTGGGTTGGGACCAGTTCTACCAGAACGCAGCAGAGTACAAGGCTTACCTAGAGGAACAGGAAAAAGAGATAAAAGACCTTCTGACAAGGGTTGGGTTGATCAAACAGTAAACTCAAAAAGAGCATCGACCTGGAGAGGGTCCTCATACCCTCTCCAGGTTTTAAAGGAGGAAAATGCGGTGACTAAAAACGAGATTTCAGGACTTATGGCGATAATCATAAGCAGCATATACCTCTTGGCTACTTTGCGACTGCCCGAAACTGCCATGGGAGATAACATTGGCCCGAAACTCTTCCCCATTCTGGCAGGCGCCTTGGCATTTTTGTGTGGCCTTATTCTTTTACTTAAGGATCTAAGACAAAAGAAATCCAACAAAGAAATATTTCACCTGGGATTGAAGGAAAACAAGAATATATATATGAAAATAGGAATTACCATATTCCTGGGAATAGCCTATGGCTTCGCGCTGGTTCCATTGGGATATGTAATATCTACTGCTCTGTTCATGCTGCTTGTCACCCGACTCATTAACGGCCCGCGGTGGTTAGAGAATTTACTTTTAGCCCTTGCCTTTCCCGTGGTAACCTACGTGGTTTTCGCCATAATGCTTGGGCTTAGCCTGCCAAGGGGCTTGCTATCGTTTCTTCCCTTCTAACACAAAGAGGAGGTATTTGCTATGGAAAGCATCTTTCATAATCTGTCCATTGGGCTGGACGCAGCTTTAACTCTCACCAACATAACATGGGTATTCATAGGCGGCCTTTTAGGGACAATCATAGGCATGCTCCCTGGACTGGGCCCCGCAACGGGGGTGGCCATCCTGATACCCATAAGTTACGGCATGAATCCCACGACAGCCCTGATAACCATGGCTGCCATCTACTATGGAGCTATGTTCGGAGGTTCCCGTGCATCCATAATGATAAACACCCCAGGGGATGCCTCAGCAATCGTATCCTGCTTCGACGGGTACCCCATGACGAAAAACGGAGAGGCGGGAAAAGCCCTTGCTATATCGGCAATAGCATCCTTCATCGGCGGCATAATAGGAATGATCTTTTTGATCTTCCTGACCATGCCAGTGGCTAACGCTGCCCTCAAGTTTGGCCCAGCAGAGATGTTCTCGCTGATGATATTTGCCCTTACGGCGACAGTCACCTTGTCTCAGGGCAATATGCTAAAAGGGTTCATCGCAATGGCCTTCGGGTTCATGCTCAGCACTATAGGGATTGATCCACAAACGGGCATACTGCGGTTCACCTTTGTGTCAGAGCTGCAAGACGGAATAGACTTCCTGGTCGCCATGATAGGCCTTTATGCCGTAGCTGAGGTATTCAAAAACTATAGCAACCTAGACGCCCATTACACCATAGACTCCAAAAGCATAGGAAGGGTTTGGGTACCTTGGGAAGACTTCAAAAAAACCATAAAACCAATACTCAGAAGCTCTCCGCTAGGATTTCTTATCGGTGTCCTTCCTGGCATGGGTGGAACGGTCGCAACCTTCGTGTCATATGCCCTTGAAAAGACATTGAGCAAACACCCGGAGAAATTTGGGAAAGGCGCCATAGAAGGGTTGGCGGCACCCGAAGCAGCAAATAACGCATCAAGCTGCGGAGCTTTCGTTCCTCTGCTTACCCTGGGCATACCAGGAAGCGGAACCACTGCAGTCATGCTGGGAGCCCTCATGATGCTGGGAGTGAGACCAGGTCCCATACTCTTCCAGATGCACCCCGAAATAGCATGGGGAGTCATCGCATCCATGCTAATAGGAAACATTATGTTGGTACTCATAAATTTACCCCTCGCGGTTCCTCTGGTACAACTTCTAAAGATCCCTCAGAGGATAATGCTCCCCTTGATCCTGGGCATGGCCTTCATGGGAACCTATTTCCTAAATTACAGTTCCTTCGACTTCATACTGGTATCTGTCTTTGCCTTGACGGGATACCTGTTCTGGAAGCTCGAAATACCCATACCACCCCTTGTGCTGGCACTGATCTTGGGAGGTACCACAGAGCAATCCTTCAGAAACGCCATGACAATTGCAGGTAACGATTTGATGTTTTTCGTGGAAAAGCCTATATCACTCACGCTGCTACTCCTTGCTGCAGCTTCGATAGTGTTCTCCATATACAAGCAAAGGAAAGTGGCGAAAAGCTAAATGAAGCTGACGAGATAAAGAAAAACAACGTTACCACGTGTATAATGCATAATATTAATTAAAATGTGGAATATATTTATTGTCTATGCTATAAAATAACGCAATTTATATGTTTATTTTACACAATTTGGGGGTGGTTGGTTTGGGTTACACGGTTTTCGAGAAGGTCTTAAGGTCCCATATTGTATCGGGGGAACTCGTCCCAGGGAAACGAGTCAAGGTCAAAATTGACCAGACCCTGACCCAGGATGCCACTGGAACCATGGCGTACCTTCAATTTGAGGCTATGGGGCTTCCAAAAGTAAAGACGGAACTCTCGGTAAGCTACGTAGATCACAACATGATCCAAGGAGATTTTAAAAATCCCGACGACCACCGCTACCTGCAGGACATAGCGGCAAAGTACGGCATACTCTTTTCCAGGCCAGGTAATGGCATATGCCACCAGGTCCATTTGGAGCGATTCGCCGCCCCAGGGAAAACCCTCCTTGGAAGCGACTCCCATACTCCCACAGCCGGCGGCATAGGAATGGTAGCCATGGGTGCTGGCGGTTTGGACGTGGCCTTGGCTATGGCAGGAGAACCTTTCACCATAACGATGCCCAAGATAGTAAGGGTTCTCTTGGCCGGAGAACTCCCACCCTTCGTGTCCGCCAAGGACGTGATCCTTGAAGTGCTTCGCCGTATCTCCGTCAAAGGCGGGGTGGGCAAGGTTCTGGAATACACCGGGCCTGGAGTGAAATCATTGAGCATACCTGATAGGGCCACCATAGCCAATATGGGTGCAGAAACAGGCGCCACGACCTCTATATTTCCAAGCGACGAAGTGACCAGGCAGTGGCTCAGGGCCCAAGCAAGGGAACACCAATGGGTTCTCCTGGAGGCCGATGCTGATGCTTCGTGGAGTGAGACCATAGAAATAAACCTATCAGAGCTTACCCCCATGGTAGCTCAACCTTTTCAGCCGGATAACGTAGTCCCCATAGAGGAGCTGGAAGGAATTAAAGTCGACCAAGTTATGTTTGGCTCTTGCACCAACTCCTCTCTGCGTGACATTTTGTCCATCGCGCACATATTAGCGGGTAAAAGAGTTCATCCTTCCGTGGACGCAGGGATATCACCGGGCAGTAGGCAGGTTATGCTGGAAAGCTGCGCCTGTGGCGCCATGGACGAACTTATATCAGCAGGAGTAAGAATTTTGGAATCAAGTTGTGGAGCCTGCATAGGTATGGGTTTTGCACCACCGACGGAAGGAGTATCCTTAAGGACCATAAACCGCAACTTCTTTGGGCGGTGCGGCCACGCATCAGGCAAAGTCTTCCTTGTAAGCCCAGAGGTAGCGGCGGCTTCCGCTATAACCGGCAGGATAGCAGACCCACGAAAACTGGGCATTGAACCCTTTGAGTTCCGGCAGCCTGAGCAGTTCATAATAGACGACAGCATGATCATAGCTCCCTCTGCCGAACCAGAAAAAATAGAAATCCGGAGAGGTCCCAACATTGCTCCACTACCTGAAATGCCGCCCCTTCCAGAAAGCATCGAAGGGGAGATCCTAATAAAGGTAGAGGACAACATAACCACTGACCACATAATGCCTGCAGGCGCCAAGATACTGCCATTGCGATCCAACATACCTGAAATATCCAAGCACACCTTTGAGGTATTGGATCCAACGTTCTATCATAGAGCGAGGGAAAAAGGCGGAGGCTTCATAGTTGGCGGAGAAAATTACGGTCAAGGCTCAAGCAGGGAACACGCTGCCTTAGCCCCCCGATACCTGGGAATCAAGGCGGTAATAGCCAAAAGCTTTGCCCGAATCCACCTTGCAAATTTGGTGAACTTTGGAATTCTCCCTCTGTTGTTCCATAAGGCTGAGGACTACGAAAAGGTTGACCCCCAGGACGTGCTCCACATAGACGCTAGCACCATCACGACCGATGGCCCCTTTGAGGTGCATAACAGATCCAAGAACGGGTCCTTCCTCGTAACATGCCCACTGTCTGAGGAGGACCTCACGATAGTCAAGATGGGTGGGAAACTCAACTACATAAAAGAAAAGAACAAGTCCAATGCCTAAGAGGAGGGAGATTGAAATGACCAGCAAATTTCAAGGATTGAAACTACAGAAAATAAACTATCCCACTGAGGGAGAGGTAATAAAACGAGACGAAAAAGGCAAAATTAATGTCAATTTCCCAGTTATTCCTTACATCGAAGGGGACGGCATAGGGCCAGACATAACCAAGGCCATGCAACTTGTAGTGGACACTGCCATAAAGAAGTGTTATGGAGATTCAAAGAAGATCCACTGGTGGGAAGTTTACGCCGGAGAGAAAAGTTATAACCTCTTCGGAGAGTGGATACCCGAGGACACCATGGAAGCCATCCGCTATTTCAAGATAGCCATAAAAGGCCCCCTCACCACACCTGTAGGGGGAGGCATAAGGAGCCTGAACGTAACCTTCAGACAAAAACTGGATCTTTACGCCTGCGTGAGACCGGTGAGGCACTTTTCAGGAGTTCCCTCTCCCCTTAAAGAACCCAATAAGGTAGACATGGTGGTCTTTAGAGAGAACACAGAGGACGTCTACGCCGGTATAGAATGGGAAGCCGAAAGCAAAGAGGCCTTAAAGGTCATAGATTTTTTGGAAAAGGAAATGGGCAAAAGCGTAAGGCCAGATTCAGGCATAGGGATAAAGCCCATATCCATAACTGGTACCAAGAGACTCATGCGAATGGCTCTGAAATACGCCATTGATAACGGCAAAAAGAGCGTCACCATAGTACATAAAGGAAACATAATGAAGTTCACCGAAGGTGCCTTCAGGAAGTGGTGTTACGAAACTGCATTGGAGGAATTCAGGGACTTCGTAATAACGGAGGAAGAACTTTTCAATGAGCACAGAGGCGAAGTTCCGGCAGGAAAGATAGTGATAAAGGACCGAATTGCTGACGCAATGTTCCAGCAGATACTGCTCAGACCGGAGGAGTACCATGTGCTTGTGACTCCCAACTTGAACGGAGACTACCTCTCCGATGCTCTGGCAGCGGCGGTGGGAGGCCTGGGACTGGCTCCTGGAGCCAACATGAACGACGAGATAGCTTTCTTTGAGGCCACTCACGGCACTGCTCCCAAATACGCTGGGCTGGACAAGGTCAACCCCGGCTCCATGATCCTCTCGGCTGTAATGATGCTCCAACATCTGGGTTGGAACGAAGCAGCAGAACTGACGGTCAAAGCCATGGAAGAGACCATAAAATCAGGCATAGTGACCTATGACCTAGCACGCCAGATGGAAGGCTCAAAAGAAGTATCCTGTTCTGGCTTCGCAAAGGCAATATGCGAAAAAATGTAATCGACGGGAAGTGGTTGAATGGAACGAAAAGACACCCCTAATAGCGTTACTGCTCAGTCAGGAACCCTTGAATCCTCGGATTGCTTGGTGACTTGTTCGTTACAGGATCACCTTGAAATAGAGTACAAAGGACCTGACAAGGCAGATCTGTTAAGGGAAAGAGCAGAACAAATTGTAAGAGAAGCTGTCTTAAAGTACAAACTCAAGGGGGCTTATGTAACCATACAAGACAACGGGGCCCTAGCCATAACAATGAGAGCCCGTATTGAGACGGCCATAGAAAGATGTCTGGGGGAAAACGACCATGAAGGGCGCTAGGATTTATCGAAGTGCACTATACATCCCTGGCAACAATCCTGGAATGATCCAGCACTGCCCTTACTTTGGCGCAGATTCTGTGATACTAGACCTGGAGGATGCCGTCGCGACTACGGAAAAAGACGCCGCCAGAAAGCTGGTTTCTCTTTTCCTTGAAGCTTTGGATTTTAGTGATACCGGGGTCGCAGTAAGGGTAAACGGTGCTCATACTCCATATTTTGAAAAGGACCTCTGGGCAGTGGTTCCCAAGGCCCCCGATGCGCTGAGGATCCCCAAATGTGAGTCACCGCAGGACATCAAGGCAGCTGACGATATGATAACTGAGATCGAAATCCAATGTGGGATCCCCAAAGGAAAGGTTAAAATTCACGCCATGATAGAATCGGCCCTTGGCGTGGAAAGAGCTTACGAAATAGCACAGGCAAGCTCCAGGGTAGAAGCCTTGACCTTGGGAGGACAAGATCTTCTGGCAGATTATGGGGTCCAGAAGACCAAAGAGGGGCACGAACTATTCTATCCCAGAACCCGTGTGGTATCAGCGGCGAAAGCCTCTGGCCTCTTGGCTTTCGACACTGTATGGGCGGACATATCCGACCTTGAAGGATTGAAAAAGGAGAGCAAGATGATCTGCGAGCTGGGCTTCACCGGCAAGGCAGCCATACACCCTTCCCAGGTACCGATCATCCATGACGCCTTCAAGCCCGACTGCAAGGAAGTGCAGAAAGCCAGAAGAATAGTTGAATCATCCAAACGGGCCCTGTCTTTGGGTATTGGAGTGTTCTCCGTGGATGGACGCATGGTTGACGCTCCTGTAATAAAAAGGGCTGAACATCTGCTCAAATTGGCCGAACTATATCCAGAGTTTCGCTCAAATGAAAGCCAAGGGGGGCGATGTGACCGTGTCTAGAATCATGAACGCCAAGGGAAGAACAGTGCCCACTAGACTCTTCGGCTGGGAGAAGGCCTTTGAACCCTATCAAGGCCCCTTCACCATCGTGGAGAAAAAGCCCATTCGCAAGAGGGCATCTGCCCCCATGAGGGGATACCTCCCCGGGAGAAACAAGGTGGCAGAGAGCCTTAAAAAGGCCATAGAAGCATCTGGGCTGTCCGACGGCATGACCATATCCTTCCACCACCACCTCCGAAACGGCGATGCGGTCCTGCCTATGGTGCTTGATGTAATAGCCTCCATGGGCATAAAAAACCTGACCCTGGCCCCCAGCTCTCTCACAGACGCCCATCAGTGCGTGGTAGACCACATTCGTTCCGGAGTAATTTCGAGGATCACTACCTCAGGACTTAGAGGCAAGCTAGGAGAGGCCATATCCTATGGAGAGCTTCCGTGCCCTGTGATAATTCGAAGTCACGGCGGCAGGGCTAGAGCCATAGAGGAAGGTTCCATCAACATAGATGTGGCATTCATAGCAGCGCCTTCTGCCGACAGGGAGGGAAACGTCACGGGAGCAATGGGACCGGAAGGCTGCGGTTCCTTGGGGTATGCCATGGTGGATGCCAAATACGCAAGGCATGTAATCGCCATAACCGACAACCTAGTACCCTACCCGCTGGTTCCCAAGATCTCCATACCCCAAAACCAGGTGGATCAAGTAGTCGTAGTGGATAAGATCGGCGATTCAACCAAGATAGCTACTGGCGCTGCAAGGATCACCAAAAACCCGGTGGATCTCAGGATAGCTAAAAATGCTTTCGATCTGATATGCGCCTCAGGCCTTCTCGAAGAGGGTTTTTCCTTTCAGGTCGGAGTTGGAGGCGCTAGTCTGGCTGTTGCATCCTTCTTGAGAGAATACATGATCGAGAAGAACATAAAAGGTGGCTTCGGATTAGGGGGCATAGGTGGCTACATGGTTGAGCTTTTGAGGGAAGGGTTGTTCGAGGCCCTTTTCGACGTCCAAAGCTTCGATGCAAGCGTAACAGAGTCCATACTCAATAATCCTCTTCACATTGAGATAGATCAGTCCCAGTACGCCAACCCCTTCGTGGATTGCATGGTAAACCTCCTGGACGTGGTGGCCCTGGCGGCCCTGGACGTGGACGTAGATTTCAACGTCAACGTCCTCACAGGCAACGATGGAATAATAAGGGGAGCATCGGGAGGGCATTGCGACACCGCCGCTGGGGCTAAGCTGGCCGTAGTTTTGGCCCCTTCGTTCAGAGGCGGGATCCCAACGATCAAAGATAGGGTGCAAACCATTGTGACCCCCGGAGAGACAGTAGACGCGATAGTAACCGAAAGAGGCATATGCATAAACCCAAGACGAGAGGACCTGCTGGAAAGAGCCTTAAAAGCCAACCTCCCAGTGAAGGACATAGGCAAACTCAAGGAGGAAGTTGAGAGGCTCACAGGCAAACCTAAGACACCGGAGTTTGACGAAGAAAAGATAGTAGCTGTCGTAGAGTACAGGGATGGCACCCTGATAGATTCCGTATACGCCCGCAAAAGGTGAAGCCTTCACCAAAGTTAAGGGGGCGGGAATTCCCGCCCCCTTAACTTTGGTCTGCATTACTGAACGAAAACTGGATTTATGTTAAACCCTATGTACATTCGCCGCCTGCGGACCCTTTTCCCCCTGGACTACCTCAAACTCAACCCTCTGACCTTCGCTAAGGGTCTTAAAGCCATCCATCTGGATCGCGCTGAAATGAACAAATACGTCGTTTCCTTCGTCGCTCGTGATGAACCCATAACCCTTAGACTCGTTGAACCACTTGACTGTTCCTTGCATTTCCAATACTGCCTCCTAACATAAAAATACGCCGATGTGCACTATCGACATGGAAACATTAATATAAAACAAGCACCTTTGTCAATGGACTACAACAAACTTTGCATGCTATCATTGCAAATAACTCAGAACAGGGGGGATAACATGAAAAAATATCTTAGGTTTCTGCTTGACGGAAAGGTAAAGGAAGCTATAAGCCCCGATGGTAAGAACGTCTATGCCCTTGAAGGCAACATATTTGGAGATCACAAAATGGGCGAACTCCTATGCCAAGTGGATGACATCCAAACATGGCTACCTCCCACAAACCCTACGAAGGTCGTGGCGGTAGGGCTGAACTACAGGGATCACGCAGAGGAAACAGGATACCCCATACCTAAGGAACCCTTGCTATTTCTCAAGCCCTCCACCTGCGTGATAGGCCACAAGCAAACTGTGGTACTACCAGAAATGTCCAAAAGGGTAGACTATGAGGCGGAACTTGCCATAGTGATATCCAAGACCACCAAGGCCATAGAACCCAAGGAGGCAATGGATCATATCCTTGGATACAGCTGCTTCAACGACGTGACCGCAAGAGACCTTCAAAGCTCTGACGGCCAGTGGACCAGATCCAAGTCTTTCGACACCTTTGGCCCCTATGGCCCTTGGGTGGAAATGGAAATAGACCCGTCCAATCTAGATATTCAAATGATCAAAAACGGCAATGTGGTTCAAAGTTCTAATACAAGACACTTCATCTTCTCCGTCCCGGAACTTGTTAGCTACATATCCCAGGTCATGACCCTACTCCCAGGAGACGTGATAATAACAGGAACTCCTTCAGGTATAGGGCCCGTAGAACGTGGCGACGTAATGGAGGTCTATGTAGAAGAAATTGGAAGGCTTATAAACTTCGTCAGTTGAAAAGTCTAGAATACTTTAACTTGTGATAAAATTGAGCCAAAACCTTAGGCAACTAGGTAAAGTGAGGTCCTATAAATGAGCATGACCCTGCCCCACAGCGAAAACAGTAAGCCCTATAGATCTTATGTATCGAGCAAGTCAAGTGATTACTGGAAGGCTTTTGAAGATGTTACAAGCATAATGCAAGCTATGGTACACGGTAAGGATTTCCAGCCTTCCATGATTGAACTGCTTGAAAAAACTGGGCGTTTCCTTGGAGCGGAGAGGGCTTATCTTTTTTCTTACGATACACACACAAACACAGTATCGTGTATAAGCGAATGGACCGCTTCGGAAGTCCCTCCACAAAAAAGCAGGTTACAGAATGTTGAAATAACCCCCTACACCTGGGGTTTAGAGCAAATGGAGAAATTAGAATCGGCAGGGGAAATATTCTTATTCAGCACCTCAGAGTTTTCAAGACTCGCAAAAAAAGATGCAGAAAGCATGAAAAGATTGCTCGCCCATGACACAAAATCCTTAATAGTTGCAAAAGTGGGAAGCAAAACCACTTTAGGCTACATTGCCTTTTCCTTTATAGAACGAACCAAAGAAGAACTCCAACGGGAAGAAATAGAGCTACTTGCACACGTTAAAAACCTGGCAGAATGTGCTCTAACCTTTAACGCAACGAAAGATCAAGTTTACAAGAGGGGGCGAAGGCTTGAAACAATAGTGAACAACGCAAACCTTCTAGTTTGTTGTTTTGATAAGGACGGTAAGTTTACATACGTGAACGACGCTTACTGTGAATACTTTGGCATAAAAAAAGATGAAATATTAGGGATAAACGCATTCAACATCATAAGGAACGAGAAAGCAAGACAACAAGTGATAGCCAATTTCCTGTCCCTTACACCATCAAACCCTACGATAACCCACGAATACCGGATGCGCCTGAAAGACGGATCCTTGAGATGGCACAAGTGGATTGACACTGCACTTTTCGATGAACAAGGTAACGTACTAGAGTACCAATCCATAGGGGTGGACATAACAGAAGAGGTAATTGCCCGGCAAAACCTTGCCAAGGCACTTGAAAAACTTCATCGAACCTATGAAAGAACCATAGAGGCCATGGGTAAAATATTAGAAATCAAGGATCCCTACACTGCATCCCACCAGAAGAAGGTCGCCCTAATATCAGAAAGCATAGCCAAAGAAATGGGGCTTGGAAAGGAAGAGACAGAACTGATATACCTGGGAGCATTGGTCCACGACATAGGTAAAATATACATCCCTTCCGAGCTTCTGAGCTAGCCAGGAAAGCTTTCAGAATTGGAGTTTCAATTAATTAAAGACCATACCACCAAGGGGGAAGAGATTTTACGCCCTATATCAGAGGATTTACCCATATGGGAAGTGGCTTTATATCACCACGAAAGGATGGATGGAAGCGGTTACCCTCATGGCCTAAAGGGCAAAAACATACCCTTGAGCGCAAGGATCGTGGCCGTGGCGGACGTGGTGGACGCAATGTCGTCCCACCGCCCATACCGTGCAGCCTTCTCTATTGAGCACGCAATTGAAGAGCTCAAGCAAAATGCAGGTACCAAATACGATCCAGAAGTAGTCAAGATTTTTATAAAACTCTTCGAAGAGGGCAGGCTCCCTCTATAAATCCACAAAAATAAAGGCAAGAGGGAGGAATTTTTCCCTCTTGCCTTTGGCGTACTTATCTTTTTCTTAATCCTTATACGCTATTACCTCAATCTCCACCAAGGCGTCCTTAGGAAGCCTTGCGACTTCCACAAAAGCTCTGGCTGGGAAGTTAGAGGTGAAAAATCTACCATATACTTCGTTCACTGCCTTGAAATCATCCATGTTCTTGGCAAAAACTGTAGCTTTCACCACGTCCTCAAGACCGTACCCTTCGGCTTCCAGAATGGCCTTTATATTTTTCAGCACCTGTTCAGCCTGAGTTGGAGCATCGTTTCCTACCATTTCTCCGGTTTTAGGATCCAGCGGCACTTGCCCCGACACAAAAAGGAAATTACCCACCCTTACTGCCTGACTGTAGGGCCCTAGCGCCGCTGGTGCATTCTCTGTCTTCACTATCTTCTTCATCGTATCAATTCCTCCTTTTTAAAATTTTAAGTTTACGAACTTCTCCACCTGTGCCTTTATAGCTTGCTCGGTTGGAAGCCTTTCCATGCTGCTGGCACCATAGAATCCATGAACGTACTTGCAGCGCTTGAATACATAGTCGGCATCCTCCGGCATAGCTATAGGACCGCCGTGACACAAAACAATTATATCCTCCCTTACGCTTCTTGCAGCCTCCGCCCACTCGTCTATAAGCTTTACGCACTCATCAAGGGTCTTGGCCGTCTTGGCGCCTATGCTTCCTTTAGTGGTAAGCCCCATGTGGCACACTATTATATCCGCTCCGGCCTTGGTCATCTCCACTGCATCCTCGGCACTGAACACATACGGTGTGGTTAAAAGGCCCTTCTCGTGGGCCTTCCTTATGGCCTCAACTTCAAGAGCATATCCCATGCCCGTTTCCTCCAGGTTCTGTCTGAACACACCATCTATCAGCCCGACAGTTGGGAAGTTCTGCACACCAGCAAAACCTAAGGATACCAGCTCACCTAGAAAGTGGTCCCATATCACAAAGGGATCCGTTCCATTTATCCCTGCAAGCACGGGAACATTTTTCACTACCGGAATGACCTCCCTAGCCATCTCTTTCACTATCTCATTGGCATTACCATATGCCAGAAGCCCTGCCAACGACCCCCGCCCCGCCATTCTATAGCGGCCCGAGTTGTATATAACTATCAGGTCTATGCCTCCAGCCTCTTCCCATTTGGCAGATATGCCGGTTCCGGCTCCCCCACCTATTATGGGCTGCCGTAATTCAACTTTTTTCCTGAGCTTCTCCAGTATTTCCTCTCTTTTAGTTTTCATAAGGCATCAAAACCTCCTTTATTTGTTTATTTCCTTAAAATTATCCACTAAAGCCTGGGCAAATTCGGGATCATTTATATGGTAAGGAAGTCTTATAACCTTTCTATTGGGTGTCTGGACTACGTTCTCCTCAATGGCTTTAAATAGGGCTTCGTCGGCTTCCGGGTCATAGAAAGGCATACCTTCAGCGTCTATCATGGAAACACCTTTCTCTGGAAGCAAAAACCTAACTGGCCCTTCACATTGATTGAGCTTATTTGCTATCCACTTACCCATCACGGCATTCTCTTCCGGGGTAGTCCTCATTAGCGTGACCTGGGGGTTATGAATGTAAAGATTGCGGTTTTTATATTTTTCAGGAACTGTATCCATAGCCCAGAAATTCACCATATCCAGGGCTCCCACTGACCCCACGTAAGGAAT
This sequence comes from Thermovirga lienii DSM 17291, assembly GCA_000233775.1. NCBI lineage: Bacteria > Thermotogati > Synergistota > Synergistia > Synergistales > Thermovirgaceae > Thermovirga > Thermovirga lienii. The sequence continues at coordinate 1,755,109 of CP003096.1, forward strand.
TTTGGTACGTATGATCGCTCCAAGTCTATCCTCTCCAGCGCTCATGACACCACCCATGTGCAGGTCACATACCTCCGTCAAGGTTACGTCTATGACACTTTTCATCATCCCTGAATCGATAAGTTTCTCCATGGATTGGCCACCAGTCCCTGTGGCATGAAACACCAGGCAGTCGTACTCATCCTGGAGTTTCTCCCTGACCATGTTCACACATGGCGTGGTTACTCCAAACATGGTCATGCCAAGAAGAGGTTTGCTGTCTTCTGCTTTTGGGACTTCGTTGGATAACATGCCCGCCAGGGCATGAGCAGCGTTTCCCAGGACCACCCGAGATATCCTGTTTATCCCAGCGACATCGGTCACCGAGTACATCATGATTATGTCGTTGGGCCCCACATAGGGAGCTACATTTCCGGAAGCAACAGTGGAGACCATTACCTTAGGTATCCCAACCGGCAGGGCTCTCATGGCCGCGGTAGCGATTGAGGTTCCTCCTGAACCTCCAAGACCGATTATTCCCCCAAGGTCATCCCTGGTAGCTATAAACCTAGGTAGGGCCTCAGACATAGCACTAACGGCCTGTCCTCTATCTTTGACTTTCTCAAGGAAATTCTTATCTGTCGGGTGGTAAGAAGCAACGACGCTATTGGGAACATCCACGGGGTTATCATGGGCAAATATTCCGACATCGACCAAAACCGTGGGAACCCCTGCCTTTTCTATGAGATCCCTTACGTAAGCCAGTTCTTGGTACTTGGTATCGCAAGTTCCAACCACATAAGCCTTCTTCATCCTTACCCCTCCCTATCTTGACCTTCCTTTCAAACTGCACACTTTTTGCAACCTGGTTAATATAATATCCCTTTACTCAGGCTGGTCAAGGACGCTTTCACTCATCTGAACTGGAGGGGTCGTCTTTTGGACGTTCTTTTTCAAGTTTCAGTTTTATGGTGTCTGCAGGAATGGTTATTTTGAGCTCCACTCCGCCGTTTTTAGGCCTCAATTGGGCCTTTTCCGGCTCCATCTCAAGCAGCGGAAGTTTATCCAGGAGTTTTTTAGTGGTTTGCAATGTTTTTTCATCGAAGCTATCCACTAAATCCTCGATTTGTTCGGCGACCTCTTTAACTTTAGGGCTTATCTCATCCAGGATGTCGCCTTCAGGCTTATCTTCCTGGACGACTGTTTCCAGTTCAAGATAAGATGGCTTCTCCAGGGCAAACTCCTTCGGCTTCAGCGGTTCGCCGGTCCCTGCAGCCTTGAATTTGTAAATCGGCTCTTCCTGAAATGGTTCGGCCGGAGGAAGAAAAAGTTGATCCTTAGGCAAGGCTTGTATCCTCTGGGGAGAGGTTGAGGCTTTATCTTCTGCTCTAAACACTGAAACCAGGATTCCTGCAGCAAGCGCCAACAAGGTCAGAAAAACGAACACCCGTTTTTTCATATCTTCCTCCTGAGCCCTTCTTTCACTCCTTATAGTCCTCCCTTACAGGATAAAATGCATCTATCACTCGGCAGGAGGTCACACCTTTAGCTTCATGGGGAACACCCGAAGGGATCACTAAGACCGAACCTGGAGTAAGTATCCATGTTCTATCCCCTACGATTACCTGAAGAGTCCCCTCTATAACGTTAACTACTTGTTCGTGGTCATGGGAGTGCATCTTTAAAAGGGCATCCTTCTCTATCTCCCACCAGGCTATAGTCATTTCTTTGGAATGAGCGAACTTCCCTTTGACACCTGGGGCTACTTCCTTTGAGGGAAGGGATTTCATATCGTAGTACCTTTCTTCCATTCGCTTCGACCTCCCTTGAAAATATGACTACTTTTCAATCAAGTCCTTTAAAAATGGCCTCCAGTAAGGCTTTATACCCCTCAAAAGCCACAAGAAGCTCCTCTACATCCAGCACGTTGCCAAAACTGTTACTAGCATCCATGCTTCCCGGACCAAACACCACTGTGGGAAGTCCTCCCACTGCAGCGTAATAACCACCTGAGACAGCTGGACAGTCCCAAAGGGTCCTTGGGGAGAGGCCTTTCTTCGTCAGAGCTTCAAGACACATAGATGAGAACTTTTTATCTTTGCATACCCAGGCAGGCTCGAAAAATTCTACGGAAGCCTCTGTCCCTGTATATGTGGTTATCCTTTCTTCCCTTATGAACACATCTATATCAAGCTCCAAGTCGAAAGCCGCCACTCCATCTGCTATCATCTTAACTTCTCTTACTACTTCCTCTTTATTCTCCCCTGGCAAAAGCCTCCTATGGAAAACCACAGAGCATCTATCTGGAATAAAGCCTGATTCCTCAGGGGGGGCCACCTCCACATCCATGATCTCCAGGCATCCAGAGCCTAGAAGGGGATCTTTGCGAGGCAAAAACTCCCTTTCTATGGTCAGAAGCAGAGGAAGCATTTTCTTCAAGGCGTTTATTCCTCGCTCGGAATTTACGAAAAGCTCTCTTTTGCCTCGGTTCTCAACTACTATCTTTGCCTTACCCCTCTGGCCGAAGCAGACATCCAAAGCCGTTGGACCAGCCACCAGCACACAATCTGGTTTTACCTCATCTAGAAGCTCTCTAGCAGCCAAGGAGGCGCAAAAGGACCCCAAAGGAACCGCTGCAACGGTTAACTTCCCCTTAGGGTCTTTGGAGAGGTCTTCCTTCACTGCTCTAACAGCAAACAACGAAGCGGCAAGAGCACCCTTGTGTTCTGCCACCCCATCCCCTGTTATTTTCCCCTCGCTCACTTCCAAGTTAGGAGGTTTTGCGGCTTCTTCACCCACCACAGAAGAACTTGTATCCAAATTTGCCACCAATAGGACATGAGGACCTTCGGTTTCTGACAAGACAACCTCACCCATCAGTGTCCCCAAAGGTGTCCTCCGCACCCTATCAAAGCAAAGATCAACCATAACCGCCTCTAGGAACTTTGAAAGCTCCTTCTCCTTGAAGGGTGGACTAGAAATTTTAGCTAGTTCAAGACAACACTGCAAAAGTTCTTTGTGATAATCCTTCTGGGTCACGGCCTATCCCTCCGAGCTACACTTACTTCCCTGCAGAATATATTCTCTCTCCTCCTCTGTACACTTCCCTAACCCTAACCTTCCCCAGATCCTGTGGGTCAATCTTCCAGGGATCGTCCTCCAACACTACAAAGTCAGCCAATTTGCCTGGTTCCAGCGTGCCTAGGTCCTTGAACATGCCAAGCGCCTTGGCTGCATTCTTGGTATATAGAGCTATCGCTTCATCCAGTGTAAGTTTCTGCTCCGGGTGCCAACCTCCTACGGGAGTCCTATCCTTCGCTCTCAACCTGTTAACCGCTGCGTCTATGCCCAACCAAGGGTTGGGGTGAGCCGCGGGGCAATCTGAACCTCCCGCTAAAAGGACCCCATCATGCCATAGGGCCTTCCACGCATAGGCATCGCGTAAAAACTCCTGTGGAATCCCAGATTCAGCTATGTCTATCTCGTCTGCCAAAAACCTAGGCTGCACGTCTACTATGAGCCCAAGGCTGGCAATCCTTTTCCTTTGATCACTTTTGGCAATATAGCAGTGTATTATACGGTGCCTTAGGTAGGGTTTGGGGACCTCCGTCATTACGGTCTCGAATACGTCCAGCACCTGCTCTAATGCTCTATCGCCCACCGTGTGGATAGCCACCTGAACTCCCTGCTTTTGGGCTTCAAGCACTAGTTCGTACAGTTCCTTATCTGTATAGTTTAGAACACCCTTATGTCCCGGCCTATCCTTGTAATCAAAGGTCATAGCACCAGTCTGCGCGCAAAATCCCCCATCGCTGAAAAGCTTAAGCCCTCCATAGCGAATCATGGTGTCTCCGAAAAAGGACTGCATACCCTTAGCTGGAAGGTCGTTATAATGCACTGTAACTCTCTGCAGGAGTTTGCCCATCCTTCTCAAGTCCTGGTATATGCCGAAGTTTTCCACTATACCCAGATGCTCCGCCGATGTGGTATTGAAAGCCGTTATCCCATAAGAGGCAAATTCCTGCATACATTGGGCCATTCTATCCAGATGAGTTTCGGTATTCCCCATGGCCCTGTGGTAGGCATCGGCTATGCGGTCTATCCCCTTTTCGTATATTACTCCTGTGAGTTCGCCATTTGCATCTTTCTCCACTCCGTTGGGAATAGACCACCCTCCCGTGTAGCCTGCGGCTTCCAGCGCCTTGGTGTTTACCGAATGGACATGAAAGCACACTCTCGTCAAAAATACCGGGTTCTCTATGACATCCAATTCTTCTTTAGTGGGCATCCGCTTCTCAACAAATTGGGTATGGTCAAAGTTCATGCCCCTTATCCAGGAGCCGGGGGGGGCATTTTGAGCTTGTGCGCGTAATTTATCAACTACTTCCGATATACTCCTGCACTCCGATAAATCTACTGCCCCCTTGCTCTCTGCATAGGCTGCAAAGTGAACATGAGTATCTATAAGCCCGGGCAGAACTCTCTTGCCCTGCAGGTCCACTTTCTGGGCTTCTGGAGCAAGGGGATGGGCAGCCACCTCCCAGACGGTGCCTACCTCTATTATCCTGTCTCCTGCAACCAACATGGATTCCACCCTGCGCCCCGAACCGTCCATCGTAGAAAAAGTGCCGTTAGTAAAAAGAACCAGCTTCATGATTACTCCCTCTCTCTTTTTCGTCTCCTGGTTCGCAACTTATTTTTTTATTTTACGCCATTTGCAACAAAAGTTCACGGGAGGAGACATATTGCCCTCTCCTCCCGTGAAGTCTCTTACGTATTCAGTTCGTACAATATACCTTTAATGCTATTTTTTCTCAAAGGTGGCAAGTCTTACCTTGGTGTAGAGCTCTTCGCCAAGCATTTCCTTCATCTGGGGCCATACGATCTTCCTGACCCTGTCGGCGCAGGCATTCAACTCGTCCTGAGTCAACATCACAATGGTCCAGCCAAACTCGTTCTTCAAGACATTGCGGTAATGCTCGTCCTCTGTCTCAACCTGTTTCCATCTGGTGGCAGATGCCTCTGCGGCGGTGTCCTGAATAACCTTCTGAATGTCCGCGGGGAGGCTATTCCATATATCCTGGTTCATTACGATCCAGTGCTGTTCGAAGTAGTCGTTATACTGGATCCAAACCTTGTTGACATCGCGGAACTGCCATGCCTGGAAAGGAGGTCCACCCATCTGGCCATCGACTATGCCGGTCTGTATGGCGCTGTAGCATTCAGCGTAAGGGATAGGAGTAGCTATATAGCCAAGAGCCTCATAGGTTAGCGAGCAAGCCTTAAGAGGCATGACACGGACTTTCATTCCCTTCTCTACCGTTGGATCTCCTGGAGAAGGTGGCACTTCCTTCAGCGAGACTCCAGCCATGCCGATGGGGTAAACCGCAAGGGCCTTGATTCCGTGTTCCGACCAGAGGTCCTTTATGATGTCGTAAGCCCAACCGCCAGGAGCATAAGCCTCTTTTGCCTCCTCGAGGTTGCTTACAACGTAAGGCATGTAATAAGCAAAATTAAGCTTTGGGTCGTACTGGGCGTTGGCGATCTGGAAGCCCATCTCAACCACACCACGCTGAATGAGCTCAAAGGTCTCCGTCCAGTCACCGAGCTGGTTGCTGGGGAATATGTTGATCTTTACCTGTCCATTGGTCCTCTCATAAACGGTGTCCGCAAACCAATGGGCCAACTTATCGTACGGAGTATCTGGGGGGTTGGCGTGTCCCATCTTGAAGGTCCACTTAGGCCCTGCCCACGCTGCGGCGCTGAGGGAAAGCGCTAGAGCCACAACCATAAACACTGCTAAAAACTTTCTCATCTCCTAAAAACACCTCCTCTAATTTTCCTTTCCTACCTATGGTTCGGCAGAAGGAGTACCCACTCTACATCCTCACGAGCTTCCTTCTCTCTTGACTCTCTTTGGGCTCCACCTCCCCTCTCAATGGCATTCTTTAAAATATTTACTTTATACCCATTACCAACTTAGGCAACCACATGGAAAGGCCTGGAATATAAGTAGTCAGTAATATGACAGGAACTTGGGCGAACAACATGAACTTCAACGCTGGCTTGAAATACTGATCCACCGACGCTCCACCTATCCTTCCCGCCAAATAAAGGATAGGAGCGCATGGAGGCGTTACGTTGCCCAACCCCAAATTGGTTCCCATGATCGCTGCGAAGTGAACGGGATGCACACCTATCTTTATCATAAGGGGCAAAAGCAACGGGGCAGACAACATGGTTCCGCTAAAATCGTCCATCATCATTCCTATGATTATAAGGAATATATTTACCATCAAAAGCAGGACGTACTTGTTGTCAGAAACGCTCAAGATGAAGTCCGCCAACTGCTGAGGTATGCGCTGCATGGTGTAGACCTTGGCCAGTATGGATACGAAAAACAACATCAAGACAGCAACACCTGTTATCGATGATGAACTGACGAGGGCTTGCCCCAAGATCCTCGGTGTTAGCTCCTTATGAATCAAAAACCCTACCACTATGGCGTATGCCACCGCTATGGCAGCCGATTCAGTAGGTGTAGTGATTCCGCCATATATTCCACCGAGAATTATGATAGGCATAAGCAAGCTCCACATGCCATGCTTCGTCGCTTTGCCTATGACCTTGATCTTTTCATCAAAAGGTATCTGCGGCTCTGTCTTAACTGTCTTCATTTTCCTGACTTCAAACCAGTTCACTATGCACATCAAGATAGTGGTGAGGATCCCTGGTATGACCGTCGCCAGGAAGCATGCCGCAACCGATTGTTGGGTAACCCAGGCATAAAGTATCATGGGAACACTTGGAGGTATTAGCTGACCTAAAACCGAGGCACAGCCCACCATGGCAACAGAATAGTAACGAGGATAACCCAACTCTTCCAGCCTAGGTATCATGATGCCTCCGATGCACGCAACCGCCGAGGAACAAGTCCCCGAGATGGCACCAAATATTGCGCAGGCAACTATAGTGGCTGCACCCATACCACCTCTGAGTCTTCCAAGGAAAGCCTGAGCAAAGGTGGTCAACCTCTCGGCGATACCCGAGGATGACATTAATGCCCCTGCCATGATGAAGAAAGGCACGGAGAGCAAAGTCAAGGAATTAAGGGCATAGTACCCGCTTGGGAGCAAGAAGGAAAAACTCAAATTGTACACCACGGCCATGTAGATGGCGGCGGTCATGAAACAAAAAGGCACAGGCAACCCGCTTATAATCAAACCTATTAACAAGATAAGGTTAATCGCTATGACCATTCACATCACTCCTTAAGTAAGTAATGAACAGTAACCTGCCTTCATCAAGGAATGCAGGAGGCTTCTTCTCCTTCTTTGCACGTCTTTTCTTCCTCGATGAAATCCAGCGGTTTCTTGCCCGTAGCCTGCAGAAAATGGTCCACCAATTCTATTATGAAATAGAAGAACATGAGTATAGCTCCCACGAAAACGCTGCTCTGTGAGTAGACCATGGGGATCATCAAGGTGCTTGAAAGTTGCCATCTGGTTATTCCCCACTTAAAGTAACCCCAACCCCAATAGACCATCATCCCCGATAGAATCACCGATAAGGCAGATATGAAGACTTTGAACCATATGAGCTTTTTGGGATCCTTTATAATGACCTGCATGAGGTCTGCCTTGATGTGGATCCTTTCCGCCGTCCCCCAAGAAGCCCCCATGAAGTACAGCCAGAAACCTACCATGGTCGCTATCTCTTCCACTCCCATCAGGGGCATCACGAAAATGTATCGCAGCGCCACCTGTACTAGGACTAGAGTAAGGATCGTCATGGAAGAAAGGATCATTATGCCCTTTTGGACATATTCCAGAAACTTCCAAAGCTTAGTGTTCATTATCCAAAGCATTCAATTGCCCCCTTTCTGTTGCTTTAATATAATATCATAATCGCTATATAGCCTTACAATATTGTGAAAGACTTAATTTAAACACCCCCTCCATTACTCCACCACAACCTCGTTCTCTGCCAAAAGCCTTAGCACTTCATCTTTGTCAAGTCTTGAGTCCTCGGCCAAAAATTCCACATCCACTTGAGAAAGCTTCCTCTCCTCTCCCAAGCTCGAACAAGCATGGCGCACGTACGACTCCCTAAGCTTATTCAAAGAAATCTCCGTGCAGGCTATCTGTTCTGGTCTTTCGGGTATCACTATGTTTTTACCTGGGACCTCATCCTTCGGGTTGCCTCTTTTCACTTCCACTCCCATCTTTTTGGCGAAGGCCAACTGGGCATAAGGGTGCTTCCCCGCTCCGGTGTACTCCGTCTCGTTTACCACCACAACATGGTCTTCAGGAAGGGTCCGAGCTAGAGCGAAAGCCGCTGTAAGGGAGGTATTGCCAGCAGGCCCTCTTTCAAGCCCCTCCAGCTGGGCGAGGGCCTCAGTTATATAAAACACTGAACCCTGCGTCACAGTCACGTAACCATCCAAGTACCTCAAAACCCTAGCGGCATTGCGGGGCACGTCGGAACGATCTGGCCAAACTGCAAAGGGAATCCCAAACCCTGTGTGGCCCGTAGTGAAGGACTTCCTGTTGAAGTCCCTATCCGATGCCATGTGGAGGCCCTGGAGGTTCACACTTGCGCCTATGATCTTGGTGCCAAAACTTCCCGCTTTTAGCACACCCCTGGCTGTGCCAGTCGTTATACCTCCTCCTGCATGGGTGCTGACTATGTAATCAGGATCTTTACCTGTCAGGTCCCTGACCTGTTCCACTATCTCTGTCCCCAAGGTCTCTATACCGGCAATGGAAAAGGGAGTGTACAAGGAGGCGTTGAAATATCCCGTGTCCTCCAATACCAAAAGGAACATGTAGAAAAGTTCCGGTCCAACGGAAAGCTGCAGCACTTCCGCTCCATAGGCCTCACAAGCTCTTCCCTTCTCGGCTATCTCTGGCTGCTCATATCCTCTGCTGTCAAACATCTCCTGTACTATGATGCAACCAAGGTTACTTCTCGCAGCCTGGCTTGCCACGGCTGCTCCGTAATTGCCACTGGTGGCGGCCACCACACCTGGGTAACCTGCTCTTTTGGCGTGAAAAACCGAAAGGGAAGCCCTTCTATCCTTGAAGGATCTAGCGGGGTTGTTGGCTTCATCCTTTACAAATATTCTTGCTCCATAGCCTGGCTCCGAGAGTTTCCTCACCAATGATGTGAGGTTTTTCAGTTCAATAAGAGGCGTATTGCCGACATTGGCCTCCTTCTGGATCCTTTTGACTTCCTCCAGGGAGTAGCCTGTTTCCTTCATCATTCTCTCGTAATCGAAGGCAAGGCGGCCTATGCTGTATTTGCTGTAGTCTATACCTACAGATGCCCGCATTATTTCCCCTCGTCTGGCCATAACGCTCTTGTAATCCCTAGGCTTCATCAGCAATCACCGCCTTTCAGGATTTTTCTCAGCTCTTCCCCCACGCTTCTTAACTCTGCCGGAGGAGGGCCGTAACTTATGTCATAGGAAGGGTTGATGGCCACGAGGGTTCCCTCCAATACTCTCCCTACAGCAGTCCTTATGGACACAGTGTCCCCCAAAGATGCCTCTTGGTCCAACAATGTCCCTTTGACCTTCATTTCCAGGGGAACTTGTGCCGTATCTTCGGGCACTTGGGGAGCTCTCTCTCCTGCAGGAAGAACTATCTTGTGAATCTGCACCCAATCGCCTTTTTGGGCCTTATCTGGCATATCCACACCTCCAATGAACACCACTAGAACAGAAAAGTTGAAAATTTACGAATAACAAGTTAACATAACTGAAGAGCATCTTTTTACCAAAGCGCAGAACAGAACCAAAACCTCTTTTCCGTATGTTTGTATAATATGCAATATTATGGTGTGGGTGTCAAAGGGCAATATTAAATTATACTGTATACACAAACTGGGGTGATCTCCATGCAATCTGTAATTCCTGTACAAAAGGTGGCCTTAGCAAACCTTCCCACTAAGATCCATCCCCTCCTGCGCGTCTCTGCTTGGCTTGGAGGGCCAGAAATATGGATAAAAAGGGATGACCTGACGGGGTGTGCCCTCTCCGGCAACAAAGTAAGGAAACTGGAATACCTGGCCTACGACGCCACCAAGAAAAAATCAGACGTATTAATAACGTGTGGAGGCATCCAGTCCAACCATGCCAGAGCCACCGCCGCCGTTGCGGCGCAGCTGGGAATGAAGTGCCACCTGGTCCTTTCTGGACATGAGGAAGATCTACCCGATGGCAACCTTTTTCTGGATATGCTCTTTGGAGCGCAGGTGGCCTTTGTTGAGGGTGCTGACCTTTCTCGGCTGGACCATGCAATGGAGGAGGTTGCTCAAAAATATAAGGCAAAAGGTCTCAACCCCTACATAGTCCCCTTGGGCGCCTCCAATGCCCTGGGAGCTTTGGGCTATGTCGAAACAGCGGCGGAAATAGCAATGCAAGCAGGAGAGCTCAACGTACGATTCGATCACGTGGTTCTCCCCTGCGGATCCGCTGGAACTTTGGCGGGGCTCGCCACAGGCTTTTCTCATCTTGAGAGCAAAACCCAAATTTGGGGCATCAGCGTAAGCTTCGAAAAGCAGTGGATTAAGGATAAGGTTTCTGAACTAACTCAAGAGATCAAAAAGTTCTTCCTACCTCAACTCAATACCCCTCTGGAGAACTTTCACGTCCTGGACAGCTACATAGGGGAAGGTTACGGGAAGACCACACCCCAGCAGCTAAAGATGATCCATGAAATAGCCTCCATGGAGGGCATTGTCTTGGACCCTGTGTATACAGGGAAAGCCTTCTGGGGCTTAAAAGAGGAGATTCAAAGAGGGACCTTCAAAAAGGGGCATAAAGTCCTATTCCTCCACACGGGTGGGATTTTCGGCCTCTTTGCAAGGCACTACAAAGAGATGTTAACAAGTGACATATTGAGGCCTGAAAATTCGCAAACTAATACACCTTGACAAAAAAGCCCCTAATAAATAAACTTCTTCTCAATAACGGGGCGACTGTAATAGTGTATATTATTTTAAGGGCAAGAGGAGTGGGAGGTAAAAAGCCTTGAACTGGAGAGAACTAAAAAAACTCACAAAAAAGAACATAGAGAAATGCTGCCAGGTGATTGAAAAGGAAGAGAATCTCCTCCCAGAAGCAATAGCCATCAAGTACTTCCCTACCGTCGTAGAACGGACAAAAGGTGCAGAAATATGGGACATCGACGGGAACCGTTTTATCGACTTCCTATCCAGTGCGGCCGTGTACAACATAGGCCACAGTCATCCTGCGGTGGTAGAGGCGGTGAAAAATCACATTGAGAAGATACAAAACTACACCATCGTCTACTTCTACAACGAAGAACCAGTTAAGCTCGCAGAGCTTTTGACCCAATCCACACCTGGCGATTTCCCCAAAAAGGTGGCTTACGGTTTCTCTGGCTCGGACAGCGTGGACTCGGCCATAAAGGCCGCCAGGGCCTTCACTGGCAAGAAATATATAATAAGTTTCAAGCATTCCTACCATGGAATGACCTACGGCTCTCTGTCAGCCACCGGGATAATAGACCAGGAAACCAAGAAGGTCATCTGTCCCGATGAACACATTGTGTTTGCTGAATATCCCGATCCTTATCGCAACAAGTGGGGCATAGATGGTTATGCTGAACCGGACCTATTATCCCAAAAAGCCCTGCTGGAGATAGAAAAGCTGATAGAGGACCTACAGGGCGATGTGGCTGGCGTGATCATAGAGCCTGCACAGGGAGATGGAGGAATGATATTTCCTCCTGCGGAGTTCATGAAAGGCCTCAGAACTCTCACGGAAGAAAAGAACATAGTCTTCATAGACGAGGAAGTTCAGACCGGAATGGGCCGAAGCGGCAAGATGTGGGCTATAGACCACTACGACGTAGCCCCTGACGTAGTGGTATCGGCAAAGGCTTTAGGAGGCGGCATGCCCCTTGGAGCCGTAATAGGCCGAGCCGAGATAATGGATGCAGTACCTGTCCCGTTTTTTGCCTATACCCATTCAGGACACAGTGTAAATTGTGCTGCCGCAGTGGCGGTGCTGGAAACCCTCAAAAAAGAGAACTTATTGCAGAAAGCAGAAGAAAGAGGGCTTTTCCTCAAAGAGTGGTTCAAAGAAAAGGCGTCCCAGTATCCCTTCATCGGGGACGTAAGAGGAAAAGGCCTTCTCATGGGCGTAGAGATCGTATCTGACAAGGCCTCAAAGACTCCCGACAAAGCCACTGCCCTAAAGATTTCTTGGGCTGCATGGGAACGGGGCTTGATATTGATAACTTTCGGCAAGAACGGAAACGTCCTAAGGGTAGCTCCTCCGATCAATATATCAGACCAGCTTTTGGAGGAGGCCCTTGAGATCATAGATGCCTCCTTTAAGGACACAGCAGAGGGCAAGGTGCCCGACGCAATACTGCCGTGCCTGAAGGGATGGTAGATCCTCACTTCCACACTCCTCTTCTCTGCCTGTGGTCCCGGTCGCCCCACCGGGACCTTTTTTATCAAGCCCCGCTAGAATTCAACAAACCTCTGTAAACATAAGTAATGGCCAAAAACGTTACAGGAACCGTTATAAGCACTCCCACCCCAAACAGAAGGCTCCCTCCCAAATTGGCCAATACTACAAGAACATCGAAGAAAAAAAGTTCCCAACGAACTTGCTTGGTGAGGGAAAGACTCTCCTTTAAAGCCTGAATAGGACCCATGCCTTTGTCCAATACAAGAAAAGGGGCAAATTGAAAGATTACCCCTAGGTAAAGCCCCGGCACCACAAAGAGCATAAGCCCCAAACCAAGCATCATTCCGTACAAAGTTGTGACGATGAAATAAGGGACAAACCTCCTAAGCATATGTTTAAAGGCATCAATACTGGCTCGTCCATTATCAAAGATGTGAAGGCACAAGCTCAAAAGCGCCATGGCCGACACAATTCGCAAAAGGGAACCAAAAAGCATGGCCACATTATACAGGAGGCTTCCCTCATTCCAGTTCTTGGAATAGACTCCCAGAAGAAGCATCGGAAAAAGGAATATGGCAAAAAAACTCAAAAAAAAGAAGAAATTTCTAACAAAAGCCTCCCAGCCATATAAAAAACTTTCCTTTATTGCGACCGTGCCTGTCTTCAATCTAGATACTCCCTAGCCACTTCTTCCCCCCTCAATACCCGTAAGGCTCCTTCCGCCAGCGCCTTCATCTCATCTTCGCCAGGGTACACCTTCACAGGAGCTATAAAGGAGATCCTCTCTTCGATCTCCTTTATAAATCGCTGACTGTAGGCCAATCCTCCGGTCAAAACCACCAGATCCACCTTGCCACTCAGGGCCGCAGCGCGAGAAGCTATTTCCTTTGCCACCTGATACGCCATCGCCCTGAAGATTAGCTCGGCATGTTTGTCCTTTTCATCCATGCGTCTTTCCACTTCTCTAAGATCGTTGGTGCCCAGGTGCGCAACAAGTCCTCCCTTACCCGTGAGCTTTCTCAAAAGTTCGGTCATCTCTATTTTTCCGCTGAAGGCGTACTTTACCAATTCTCCCGCAGGTAGAGAACCTGCCCGTTCTGGAGAGAAAGGGCCTTCTCCATCTAAGGCATTGTTTACGTCTATAACCCTACCCTTTTCGTGGGCGCCTACGGAAATTCCACCACCCATGTGGGCAACCACGAGGTTTACTTCCTCATACTTTTTACCCATTTCAGCAGCAGCTCGCCTGGCCACTGCCTTTTGATTCAGGGCATGAAAGATGGACTTTCGGTCGATGCCTGGAAGACCCGAGAGTCTGGCCTCATCTATCATCTCGTCCACCACGACAGGGTCAACTATAAAGGCAGGCTTACCTCCCGCTTCATCCGCTAGATGTTTAGCCAAGGGTGCACCAAGATTGCTCGCATGAGCGCCGTACTTGCAAGACCTCAAATCTTCGAGCATCCTTTCACTTATGTTGTACGTGCCTCCCGGAATGGGACGAAGAAGCCCGCCCCTCCCGACGAAGGCATCTATGGTAGTTATGTCCTCGCCGTGTTTTTGGAGGGTCTTCTTTATCTCCTTGAGCCTGAAGGGTTCCTGAGCTGGTATGCCAGCATAGTGACTCAATACATCCACATCATAACGCTGGGTCTCGCTCCATTTCTCCTGTTCATCCTCGAAAAGAGCGATCTTAGTGCTGGTAGATCCAGGGTTTATTGCCAAAATCCTGAAAGCCATGGTACTCCTCCCTCCACTCATAAAGAAGAGGGCCGCTCTCTGCGTCGGCCCTCCAGGATACTTTCACTTACTTGTTCTGATACACAGAAAGGGCAACCGCAGAGGCTATGGAAAGGAGCTTGGTCTCTGGAGTATCGGATCTGCTTGTCAAAACCACAGGGGCCTTGGCTCCAAGGACCAGTCCTGCCGTCTTATTGTTGCTGAAATAAACTATTGCCTTTGCCATCATGTTTCCTGCCTCTATATCAGGGACAAGAAGGATGTCCGCTTTGCCGGCGACTTCGGAAACTATGCCTTTATGCTTGGCCGACTCCTCGCTTATGGCGTTGTCCAGGGCAAAGGGCCCATCAACAATGCAACCTTTTATCTGCTTACGACGGTTCATCTGAGAGAGAGCTGCCGCATCCAATGTGCAGGGCATGTCGGGGTTGACCACTTCCACAGCCGCAAGAACTGCGACCTTGGGCATCTCTATGCCGAAGGCATGAGCGAGCTGGACGGTGTTGTTTATTATGTTGACTTTCGTGGGAAGATCTGGATACATGTTGAAGGCTGGGTCACAAACGAAAAAGAGCCTATCGTAACCCTCTACCTGATGAATGTACACATGAGAAAGGGTCCCGCCGGTGCGAAGCCCAACTTCCTTGTTAAGCACTCCCCTGAGGAAGTTAGCCGTGGAAATCATGCCCTTCATCAGTATGTCTGCCTTGCCGGAGGAAACCAGCTTAACGGCCTCAATGCTGACCTCGTTCTGGCTGCCTTTTACGTCCACCACTTCGTAGTTGCTCAAATCTACGCCCATAGAATCGGCCACTTCCTTGAGCTTGTCTGCGTTGCCTACCAGGAATGCCTCTGCAATGCCTTCTTTCCTGGCATTTTCAACGGCCTCTAACACCTCTGGGTCTTCTGCCAGTGCCACGGAAATTTTCTTGGGACCTACTTCCTTTGCGTATGCAAGAAGCTCTACAAGGGACTTGATCTGTTTCATTTATAGGACCTCCTTAGTAAAATGTAATTTATTTACGAAACAATATATTATCAAAACATAGCCAAATATCTATTGAGACTTACTTATCTACTGGCCAAAACAGCCCCCAAAGCTATAGAGCGCAATTTGGTCGCCGCAGAATCGAACCGGCTCGTCAAAACTATAGGAGTCTTGGCCCCCAAAATAACTCCGGCGCCAACCCCTCCAGCCATGTACATCATGACCTTGCCCATCATGTTTCCTGCCTCTATATCAGGAACCAGCAGTATGTCCGCCTTGCCTGCCACTTCCGATACTATGCCCTTATGCCTTGCCGATTCCTCGCTTATGGCGTTATCCAAGGCAAGGGGTCCGTCTACTATACAGTTCTTTATCTGGCCACGAAGGTTCATCTGTTTTAATGCTGCAGCATCAAGGGTACAGGGCATATCAGGGTTGACCACTTCCACCGCTGCCAACACAGCCACCTTGGGGCAGTCTACGCCAAGCTTCCTATAGCAGGAAACCGCGTTCTCTATGAGGGCTTTTTTCGTGTTCAAGTCGGGATACATGGTCATGCCTCCATCGGTCAGGGATACCACCCTTCCCAGCTTGGGGATGTAAAAGAGGAAAAGGTGAGACAACATGGCTCCCGTCCTGAGGCCCCACTCCTTGTTCAAGACCGCCTTGAGCAAAGTAGCAGTCTTGACGTTTCCCTTCATCAGGAGGTCTGCCTCTCCCGAAGAGACGGCCTTGACTGCCTTCTCTGCTGCTTCACCCTCGGAGGAACAGGGTACCCTCTCGAAATTGGACACATCGATGCCTAGCTCAGCGGCGTAGGCATCCACCTTTTCCAGGTCACCGAAGAGCACAGGCTCAATTACTCCTTCTCTAGCAGCATCCCAAACTGCCTCAAGCACATCAATCCCTTGAGCTGCCGCTACAGCCAAGCGCATCTTTCTCCCAGCCTTGCTTTCAGAAATCAAAAACTCCAAATCTTTAAAGGACACTTTTTACGCCTCCCGCCTTTTTATGGAATCACCGTAAATCCTAGGCTCTTCCTCACCTCTGAGCACCCTTAGTGCTCCTTCTGCGAGAGCTCTCATCTCATCCTCACCAGGATATCGCAAAACAGGCGCGATCCACTGCACCCGTTCCTGGACAAGGGCGACGAAATCGCTGTCGTGCGCTACTCCGCCGGTTATCAAGATAGCATCCACCTTCCCCTTGAGCGTGGCAGCGTACGATGCTATCTCCTTGGCAACTTGCAAGGCCATGGCCCTGTAGACCAAGAGAGCCTTTTGATCTCCTTCCGCTATGCGCTTTTTCACTTCCCTTACGTCGCTTGTCCCCAAGTAGCCCATCAAGCCCCCACTGCCTACCAGTTTTCTCCGTATCTCCTGCATGGTATACTCTCCGCTGAAGCAAAGCCTGACCAGATCACCTGCAGGCACTCCTCCCGCTCTCTCCGGGGAGAACGGGCCGAACTCGTTTGCGTTATTAAGATCCACCATGCGCCCCCCCGTATGGGCACATACCGTAATGCCTCCGCCAAGGTGAGCCACTATAACGTCCAACTCATCCCATTTCTTCCCCAGATCTTTCGCCGCTTTTCTAACCGTGGCCTTGACGTTCAACGCATGGGCCAAAGATCTTTTGGGAAGCTCTGGAAGACCTGTTATCCTGGATATGTCATCTAATTCGTCCACCGCCACAGGATCCACTATGAAAGCCGGTATTCCCCTCTCTGAAGCTATAGAATGAGCCAATATACCTCCAAGATTCGATGCGTGTTCCCAAGGCTTCCCTCTCCTAAGGTGTTCCAGCATAAGGTCATCCACCTTATACGTACCCCCCGGTATGGGATCCAATATGCCTCCTCTTCCTACCACTGCCGACAGCTCCTCCAGGCTGCTTCCTTTTTCCTCAACAACCTTAAGGACCGTTGTCAACCTATACTCATACTGGCTTGCAACCGACTGGAAAGAGGCAATTTCCTCGGGATCATGGGATATGGATTCCTGCCAAACCTTTTCTTCATCCTTGAACCATGCCACTTTAGTGCTGATGGACCCTGGATTGATAGCCAAAATCTGAAAAGCCATACTCCCCACTCCTCCATTTGCCTGACAAGTAAATGGGCGGGAATAGAGATATCCCGCCCTTAACTGCGTAAGTGCTCTGACGTGTCTTGAAATCGTATTTCGGACCAATTGCGGAATATAAAACGCTTTTTAACTATTATATAGGATAACCTTCTTTTTTGACGAGCTCCATGAACAAACTACGGAGCTTCTTGGTTATCGGACCAGGCACACCTTCACCTATCTTCCTGGAGTCAACTTCCACAACGGGAATCACTTCCGCTGCCGTTCCGGTGAAGAATATCTCGTCGGCGGTATATACATCGAAACGGTTCATGAAGGTTTCCTCTACTGGAATTCCTTCCTGCTCTGCCAGTTCCATTATGGCCTTTCTGGTTACACCCTTAAGGATTCCCACCGCCGGGTGAGGTGTCTTCAGGGTTCCGTCCTTCACGATGAAGATGTTGTCCCCTGTACCCTCGGTTACGAACCCTTCCCTGCTCATGCATATGGCTTCCAAGCAACCTGCAGTTATAGCCTCTATCTTGGCCATTATGTTGGGAAGGTAGTTGTTGCTTTTGACCTGGGGAGCCAAGACCTCACCATAGTTCCTTCTAGTGGCAGCGGTAATGGCTTTGAGACCCTTTTCATAAAACTCCTCAGGGTAGAGGGCGATCTTGTCGGCTATACATACTATACTTGCATTGCCGTGACACTTGCGGGGATCAAGTCCCAAATCTCCCACACCTCTTGTTACCACCAAGCGAATATAGGCATCCTTGAGGTTGTTCTTCCTGCAGCTTTCCGCTACTATCTCCATCATTTCCTTCTTGGGGATCTTTATCTCGAGCCAAATCGCCCTTGCCGAGTCATACAACCTATCTATGTGCTCCTCCAGCCTGAACACTCTACCGTTATATGCTCTGATCCCCTCGAACACCGCGTCTCCATAAAGAAAGGCATGGTCGAAAACCGAGACCTTTGCTTCCTCCTTGGGCACAAACTTGCCGTCAATATAAACCAAACCCATACTCTCAACCTCCTCCATATACTAAAACATCCAAAACAGGTTTATTATAAACTAAAATCACTACAATTGAGATACAATGTGCTAATTTGCAAGTTTTTGTTGTATACTATCATATTATTCATTCGAAAGTAAGAGGGAGGCAGTATCATGCGCTTTTGCTACATGAATGGGAAATATACCGACCCCCACAAGACATATATCCCCGTAACAGATTTGTCAGTACAAAGAGGGGTAGGAGTCTTCGAGACTATACGAACGTACAACAGACGCCCCATGGCCCTTTCTATGCACCTCGAACGCCTGAAGGAATCAGCACGAAGATGCGGCATAAACATGCCCCTAACAATGGAGGAGATGAACAAAATAATCCGAGAGGGGTTGAGCCGCTTCGAGGAAGACGCAAGAGCTAGGCCATACTTAACTGGTGGCGATATAGAGATGGGCGGGCAATTCCCAAAGGGAAGATTTTTTGTGTTTTTCGAACCCTTAAATCCACCTGATGAGAGGCTCTACAAGGAAGGGATAAAGCTTCTACCCATAGACATGGAAAGGCCCTTACCCCACATAAAAAGCATAAACTACTTGCAAGGATACCTGCCACTTCGGGAAGATCCAGAGGCCGCAGAGGTTCTCTACTGCCCCAACGGTGAAATAACAGAGGCATCCCACAGCAACGCCTTTATGGTCAAAGGCAAGGAGATAATAACTGCTCCCACAAGCAGGGTCTTGGCAGGAACCATGAGAAACATGGTCATTGAGGTGGCGAAGGAGGCAGGTTTCGTCGTTATAGAGCGATGCCCCAGAATGGATGAACTGCCCGAAGCGGAGGAATTTTTCATAACCGGGAGCGTAAAGGAAGTAATGCCGGTAGTGAAGGTTGGCAAGACAATCATAGGAAAAGGCAGGCCCGGCCCCGTCTCACAGATGCTCAGGCACCTGTATCTTCAAAATATCGAAAGGTGGTTGGAGTGAACACTACCACCGTCTAAGAGGCAGGGCTTTTCAGCTCAAAAGATAAAAAGGCCAACCACAACAACTAAAAAGATATGTCGTACTCCACAAGCAGAGAGCTAAGCTCATCTATTTTCTTGTTGGCTTCATCCCGTTTTTGTGCCCCCAGTGCCGCAATAATCGCATCACATATGGTCAAAAGAGAGCTGGAGCTGTAATGAGTGGTGTTTTGGGGTGCCAGCAACAATACCGTAGCCAACGGAGCAGCAATACTGGAGAGACTGTTGGTTATGAGTACTACCGGGATGCCTTTTTTACGAGCATAATCTATACATACCACCGTTCTTTTGGTGTAATGGGGGCTACCAGCCATTAGAGCCAAGAGAACGTCATCTTTTTCCATGTCCAGCATTACATCCAAGATCGTGTCGGATCCCGTTGCATCGATCAAAAAAACGTCTCTCCTGAACTGCTGCAGTAAAGCATGGAGGTAAACGGCGATTCCCCTGGTAGACCTGAGCCCTATTATGTAAATCCTCCGGGCCGGAAGTAAGAGCTCAATGGCCTTGGGGAAGTTATCTTTGAGTTCAGAGGTGTTCATGGTTCTCAAGTTGCGTATATTCTCCTCTATTACCACATCTAAAATGTTCGAGTTGCTAATATCTGAAAAAGCGTCCTTTAGGCGGTCCAGTGGAGGAATGGACGTCTTGGTCAAAACCTCTTGAAGTTTTTCCCTTAACGCTTTATAGGACGGAAAACCCAAACTCGTTACAGTTCTAAAAACTGTTGCGTGACTAGTGCCAGACTCCTTGGCAAGCTCATCAGAATTTAAAAAAGCCGCCTTTTGATAGTTATTCAATATATAGTTGCATACCAGTTGTTGTTTTTGAGGTAAATCTTTACTTTTAGCTCTTATATACTGGAAAATGCCTCCTGCATACTTTTCCGGCATGGTCGTTTTGTCTCTTACAAGGGGTGTTTCATCGTTTATTTTGCCCATATTGATAAACTCCTCTCACCGTAAACATGTGGATACATTATGCAATATTGTTTTCCCTTTCACAACATTGACCTCTAGAATAGATTTTGCTAAATTGCATACTGATATGTTTGGGTATCAATATACTAAAACTTGATACTTAAATATGTCAAACTTAACATCCCACAAGCTTTATTTTACAAAATATTCAAAAAGGAGGCGACGGAAATTGAGTTTAAGGAAGTTGGCGGCATTGTTTTTGGTTGTTGCTCTGTTAGGGGTAGCTGGAGCAGCATCGGCAGTTGAGAGGCTGTCTTTGGCTACAGGCGGAACGGCAGGAACGTACTATCCCATAGGCTCAGCCATAGCATCTATTATCAACAAATACGTCCCAGGTGTAGAGGTAACGGCAGAATCCACAGGCGCTTCCGTGGCAAACCTCAAAATGCTGCGAAACAAAAACGTGGACATGATGTTGGGCGCAGCAAACACATCTTTCGCTGGATACCAAGGCCTGCCACCATTTGACGACAAACCCGTCAAAAACATCAGAGGAATTGCCTGCCTTTACCCTGAAGTTTTCCAGTTCATCGTTCTTGAGAACTCAGGCCTGAAAACAATCTACGATCTAAAGGGCAAAAAGGTCGCCGTGGGCGGAGCAGGAAGCGGCACTGAAAGAACTGCCAAGCTAGTACTGGAAGCTCATGGTCTCACCTATGACGACATCGATGAGCAGTTTTTGAAGTTCGGAGAGGCTGTCACAGCTCTAAAAGACAGGCTGATTGACTGTGCCATAGTGGGCTCAGGCCTTCCAACTTCTGCGGTGGTTGATGTTTCAACAACTCTGGACATAGCCATGTTGTCGGTGGACGAAAAGGTAATGAAACCCTTCCTCGCCGACAAACCCTATCTGATGCTCTACAACTTGCCCTCTGGCATATATAAGGGCGTAGACGAAGAAGTCCTTACCGTAGCCAGCCCTGCCATTTTGAGCTGTGATGAAAGCTTGAGCGAAGAAACGGTCTATAAGATCACCAAAGCCCTGTTCGAACACACCGATGAATTAGCTGCAGCCCATGCCCAGGGCAAAAACATAAAGCTGGAAACCGCATTGAGCGCCATGTCTGTGCCCCTCCACCCCGGTGCAGAAAAATACTACAGAGAAGTAGGACTTCTCAAATAACAATCCCTCTTTTGAGGCTTGGGGGAAACCCCAAGCCTCAAAAACGGAGCAGGTGATATAAGATGTTTTCTAAAAATAAAGGCTTAATACTTTTGTTGATATTTGCTATCGCAACCACATCGATTCTACTTTTATTTCATAAGGTAACGGTTCTCACCATTGAAAATTACGAGAACGGTAACGTGCTTTTTAGAAAAATAGTACCCGAAGGATATACTTTTGCTACAGTCATTCGACACTCCGTCCATCTAAGCCCTGTTTACGAATATTACTCCATTGACAAAAGCGGAAAAATGTACCTGACGTCAACAAAACTGCAGGATTTGGGTTGGGGCGTACCTTCAACGTACAAGAATAAAGGCAAGTTCGAAAAAAATTTCCTTGTAATTGAGGGGATCAATAAACCTATCGATTTCCTCCCCTTCAGAGTAAGTTACATCGCTAAGCCTGCACTACTTATGGACCACTGCGAAAAGAAAGTAGACCTTACAAAGGCTGTTAACGATGGAGAGCGAATCGACATAAGCACCACAAAAACCTACCTATGGAAATTCTTGACTTGGGGTGATGTAAATGTCCTTTTTTAGAAAGAAAAAGGCATCAAAGGAAATAACCATTGAAGAGCTGAACGAGAAATTAGAAAACAAACGGAACCTCGTTGGTATAAGCGCAAAAGTCTGTTCTATATTGGCGATAATAATGTCATTGTTTCATCTGTATTCTTCAGGATTCAGCATGCTCCCGCAGATGCAACACAGAGCCATACACCTGGCTTTCGCTCTCGCTCTGACGTTTTTAGTTTTCCCATCATCAAAAAAATACAAAGACAGAGTTCCCTTGTTCGATTGGGCAATAGTTATTTTTTCTCTGGGTACAGGTGCTTATTTGGTCCTTGATTATTTGAACATAGTAATGCGAGCAGGAGACCCGCTTATGAGAGACCTTGTCTTAGGCGCTATAACAATTCTTACAGTGCTGGAAGCCAGCAGAAGAACCATGGGGTGGCCTCTCGTAATAGTATCATCTATCTTCTTGCTATATGCCATATTTGGCCATCTTATCCCCGGCGAACTAGGACATCGTCCGTACGGCTTGGACAGAATAATCGAGCACATGTTCCTCACAAGTGAGGGCATATATGGTGTAGCTATTTACGTCACGTCAACCTTTGTGTTCGTTTTCATATTATTGGGTTCCTTCTTAACAGAAACAGGTGGAGCTCAAGCCTTTATAGACCTAGCTTTTTCCATCACAGGACGCTATCGCGGAGGCCCTGCTAAAGCCGCCGTCGTAGGAAGCGGATTAATGGGCACCATATCTGGAAGCTCCTTCGCAAACGTTGCAGGTACAGGAACCTTCACCATACCCTTGATGAAAAGCGTAGGATACAAGCCCGAATTTGCTGGCGGTGTTGAAGCAGCATCGTCATCAGGAGGGCAAATCATGCCTCCCATCATGGGTGCCGCAGCATTCATCATGGCTGAAATGACTGGCGTTCCATACGGGAAACTGATTGTTCACGCAGCTATACCTGCTGTGCTCTATTATCTCGCTGTCTTCCTCATGGTTGACATTGAAGCTGCCAAAATGGGCCTGAAAGGACTAACCAAAGATAAGCTCCCAAGCTTCATTGAAACAATCAAAAAGGGAGGATTTTTACTTCTGGCTCCCTTAAGCATAGTTTATATGCTCCTGGCAGGATACTCCCCTATCAAAGCATCTTTCAGCGCTGTCATGTTGGTAATAGTAGCAAGTTTCATAAGGAAGGAAACCCGGTTGAACCTCCACAAATTCCTTAGAGCTCTAGAGTTAGGCGCCAAAGGAGCATTAAGCGTAATAGTGGCATGCGCTGTAGCGGGCCTGATAGTGGGTACAGTAACCTTAACAGGCATAGGGCTAAAATTTGCCGATTTGATAATTACCATTTCCAAAGGTTCTCTATACCCTGCCCTAGTTCTAACCATGCTGGCTTCCATCATCATGGGCATGGGTATGCCCACAACGGCACTGTACATAATCTTGGGTTCCATGGTTGCCCCTGCCATTGTCAAGATGGGCGTGCCTGTTGTTGCCGCACACCTTTTCATTTTCTACTTTGGGTGCATGGCCTCGGTAACACCACCTGTAGCATTAAGTTCCTACCTGGCGGCCTCAATAGCAAAAGCAGACCCGGTAAAAACGGCGTTGAATGGTCTAAAACTTGCATTGGCAGCATTTATACTACCTTTCATATTTGCTCTGGAGCCTAAGCTGCTTTTGTTGGACACCAACATCTCGGATGCGGCAATAGCCACCACAACCGCCGTATTGGGAGTAATAGCCATGGCTAGCTGCATTGAAAATTACTTCTTCGGCGTTCTCAACGTTTTTCAGAGGTTCTGCCTAGGCGTGGCAGCTTTATCCATGATCTACCCGGAAATATACACTGACCTCCTAGGCCTCGGACTTATAGTGGCTATTTATCTAACCCAAAAGCTTAAAAGAAAACTCCATGGCGATTCGGCCTCTGGAAAAGTACACCATTCAATAAATTCCGCGGCTCAAGCAAGGGAGGAATACAAAAATGACTAACGTAACCGTTGTAGCAGCAGGGAACGGCGGAGCAGCCATAGCTGCTTGGCTTTCTCTCAAAGGATGCAAGGTTAAAATCTACGACAAATTTGAATCTCAACTGGCAGAAATCAAAAAAACTGGAGGGATTCTATTAAGGGGCCACTATCTTTCAGGCTTCGCTCCCATCACGAAAGCTACCACAAATATTGAAGAGGCACTGGAAGACAGCGAACTGATAATGGTAGTAACTCCTGCATTTGCACATGCCGAAATAGCTAGATTATGTGCACCTTATTTGATCCACGATCAGATAGTTGTCCTAAATCCTGGAAGAACCGGTGGGGCTATAGAATTTAACAAAACGGTAAAAGAAATCAATCCAGAGGCTTCATTTACCGTTGCAGAAGCCCAATCACTCATTTTCGCCTGTAGAATAACAGGTCCAGCTGAGGTGACCATATATGAAGTGAAACGGAAAATGGCCGTAGCCGCCATGCCTGCATCGGAAACACAAAGGGTCGTATCAAAACTCAATCCTTATTTCCCCCAATTTACTGCCGCCAAAAACGTTTTGGAAACAAGTTTGGCCAACATAGGGGCAATATTTCACCCTGCCCCCACAATTTTGAACATCGCAAGAATTGAGGCAAAAAAGACTTTCGAGTACTACCGAGAAGGAATCTCCCCTTGTGTCGCCGAAGTTCTAGAAGAACTCGACAAAGAACGGCTTGAACTCGCCAAACGGATAGGAATAAATATCCCTGACGCAAAAAGTTGGCTTCAAGATGTTTACGGAATTCCAATTGCGCCCTCTGAAAGCTTGTACGAGGCTATCCAAAAACAAAAGGCATATAGGGGAATACTTGCACCTAAGGATCCCTTTGCAAGATATATAACAGAAGATGTTCCTATGAGCTTAGTCCCCCTCTCTGAACTGTCCAAAGCTTTCGACGTCAAGACTCCTGTAATGGACAGCATCATTTGCATAGCCAACGCACTCCACAAGTGCGACTACAGATCCATTGGCCGCAACCTAAAAACGTTGGGTTTGGAAGGAAAAACCAAAGAACAAATAATTGATCTTGTTTCATAAAAAATCGGAGAAAGGGTGAAAATCAGACAATGAGTAAACAAGTTAAGTTTTTGTATCTTAATCAAGACGAGGTAATTCAGTGCGGAGCTCTAGATATGTCCATGGTCATGGAGCAGATAGAGTTGTTTTTCTCACTCCACGATAAAGGAGAAACAATATCCCCAGATAAAGTAACTTTACGGTGGGGAGATGCAGATTCTGAGGCCATCCATGGAAGGATTAATGCCATGCCGGGCTTTGTAGGCGGAGAAATAAACACCGCTGGAATCAAATGGATAGCAAGCAAACCTCAAAACCCAATGAAGTACGGCTTACCCAGAGGCTCTGCACTTACAATATTGAACTCCCCTGAGACAGGTCTTCCCATAGCTGTAATGGACGGAACCGTAATAAGCGCTATGAGAACCGGTGCCGTTACGGGAGTTGCAGCCAAATATCTCGCCAACAAAGATGCCAAAAAAGCAGCGTTTATAGGAGCCGGAACACAAAATCACACCCAGCTGATGGCTGTTAAGACAGCGGTCCCCTCTCTAGAAGAAATAACCATTTGCGACATATCAGAAGACAGGGTAAATAATTTTATAGAATTTGAGAAAAAAAGACATCCACATATGCAAATTAAAGGAACGACATCTGCAGAGGAAGCGGTCGCCGACGCAGACATCGTCGTCACGGCCACAACAAGCCTCAAGCCTATAATAAAATCTAATTGGATCAAAAAGGGCGTATTTCTTGCAAATGTAGGTAATTACGAGTTCGAGTTTGATGCTGTCAAAAAAGCAAACAAAATAATTGTAGATAATTGGGAAGCATTGGTACACAGAGGGATACAAACTCCCGCCATAATGGCGAAGGAAGGATTGTTGAGCGAAAAAGACCTCCACTCCGAATTAGGTGCCATAGTAAACGGCAAAAAACCAGGCCGTGAAAGCAAAGAAGAGATTACTTACTTCTGCGCAGTAGGTATGGGAGCAGAAGATGTAGCAGTAGCAAAGAGGGTTTATGATGAAGCTATTTCAAAGGGTCTAGGAGTCTACTTAACTCTTTGGAATGAGCCCCTATGGATATAAATCCCAACTACACGGCATGGGGGAAGCACCAGTCGCACTCCCCCATGCCCCCTTTCGTAAAAACACAAATTCCTAAGGGGCTTTTTTCTACTCAACCACAAATTCATCCTTGCCTTCCCCCCCATATAGTATAATATGATTAAAGATTTAAAAAACCAGCATCTATCTGGCAGGAGTTGGGAATTATGGGCTTTATCTCCCTGGAAGTTCAGGCGTGGGTGGCTGCTTTGGCATCCCTTATGGTTCAATCATTCTACCTGGTCCTGCTTTTTTTCATGTTCAGCCTAAAGACAAACCTACCTTCACCAAAGATGAGCGAGACAAAAGAACTTAAAAACCTTCCTGCTTCTCCAGCAGAAACAGGTTACCTGTATCATGCAGATTACCATGACTCCTGTCTTGTTGCCACTTTGGTACACCTAGCCATAGAAGGGGTCACTTCTATATCCGATCATTACCAAGGATGGCTGATCCAAATGGAAGCACCTTGCCCATCAAGCCGCACATCCGAAGAACGATTGCTTTTCCAAGAAATGTTCAAAAACCAAAAGACCTTCCTCGTGGAAAGAGAGAAACCCAACTCCTTCATCAAACTTAACGAATCCTTTCAAGCCTTCCTGGATAAGATCTACGGGAAGAAGCTAACCAGGCCTCACCTTGAAGGAGTCCTGGGTAGCGCAGTACTTGCAGTATTCGGTGGTTTTCTAACATGGAACGCCAACAACTGTTCAGGCACTTTGATAACCACATACTCAGCGGTCTCTTTTATACTGGTCTGCATGGGCACTCAGATCCTCCGAAAACCTACTCCATACCTGTTTCAAGGCTATGAAATGACTTCACGAATAAGGTCCAAAATCATGAAAGGGCCGGATTCCGCCAAGGGCACTGATGAAATATTGGAGGACTATTTTCTTCTCCTGCCTCACGCAATAAGCCTTGAAGCAGGAAGATTCTGGACCATAGCGACGGCAGAACTTCTCAAATCAAGGGGTGTTGATCCCACAACGATCGAGCCAGACTGGTATTCCGGGGGAAGTCGTGGTTTAATGGACATAATAAGCCTCATAGATGGCTTACTGGGATGTCTGAAAGCAAAATAATCATTGTTATAAACCTTAATAACCCTCTTCATGGAGGCATAAAGACTGAATGGAATCGGGAACTAAACCTGGACTTCAGACCCAATTGATACTGGTCCTACTTTTAGTCTCCTTGATGGGGCTCTTGGTAGTTGGATTGGTGGGCGCTCAAACCATTGAGGCCCAGTTCAAGCGCATGATAGCCAAAAACGCCCGCAACATAGCCCTGCTGGTGGCAGAGCACCCCGAAATAAAAAAAGCCCTGAGCACGCCAAAAGGAGAAGAAATAATTCAACCAATAGCGGAAAAGCTCCGAAGGGAAACAGGGGTCAAATCCATAATAATTACCGACGCTGAAGGAAGAATATATTCCCACCCTATTACATATGAACTAGGGACAAAATTCCAAGAGGAAGAAGAAGGCAAAGTCCTGGAGTATCTGCCTCAAACGAAGGAGTCTCAAACGATCATAGGCCCATCCATAAGATCCAAAGCTCCGATCATCAAAGATGGCGTAAAAGTAGGAGAGGTAATAGTGGATGCCCTGGTCAACGAGATTCAAAGCACCAAATACAGCCTCTACGGCAAACTGCTCCTTGCCATATTTGCGGGCCTTCTGGTCTCCGTAATAGCCGCTGCAGTTTTGGCGCGCCGAGTCAAAAACATAATATATGGCATGGAACCCAGTGAAATAGCTCTCCTCTTAAAACAACGGGAGGGTATTATAGAATCCATAAGAGAAGGCATCATAGCTATTGATTCAGACTCTAACATAACCTTGATAAACAGTTCCGCACAAAAACTCTTCGGGATAGACAAAGACGCCACAGGCCAACCCCTGGAACCCATCCTCCCCGGCACATCCCTCTCAGAAGTTCTGCGAACCGGAAAAGCTCAGTGGGACGTGGAGCTAAATATAAGAGGCAAAAAGTTTTTAGCCCAGCTAATACCCATATACAGAGGACAAAATATTGCAGGAGCCATCGGAAGCTTTAGAGACCTAACGGAAATCCGAGCTCAGGCAGAACAAATGACAGGGGTCGCCTTATACATAGACGCCTTGAGAGCTCAAAACCACGAGTTTAAAAACAAGCTACAAACCATCGCAGGCCTGATACAACTTGAGGAAC
Organism: Thermovirga lienii DSM 17291; assembly: GCA_000233775.1. Taxonomy (NCBI): domain Bacteria; kingdom Thermotogati; phylum Synergistota; class Synergistia; order Synergistales; family Thermovirgaceae; genus Thermovirga; species Thermovirga lienii. The sequence goes on from CP003096.1 coordinate 1,783,398, forward strand.
ATGAAAAGGCCTTGTCGTTCATATCGGAAATCACTTCTGCCCAACAGTCTCAAATCTCTTTCATCTCCAAGAGATTCAAAAATCCGTCGGTCGGGGGTATCCTCCTTGGGAAAAGCTCAAGATGCTCTGAGCTCGGAATAGAGTTTTCCATAGACCCAGACAGCTTCTGCAGCGAACTGGAAGGCTTCGACAACCTCTCCTTGATAATGATAATAGGCAACTTACTGGAGAACGCCATTGAAGCAGTGCAAAAACTGCCCAAGGAAAGGCGAAAGATCTTTTTCGGCTTGTTCGAAGAATCCGGTAAAATAATCATACACGTAAAGGACCACGGAATGGGAATCGCTCCCGAGGATCTACCTCACATCTTCGATAAAGGATTCTCCACCAAAGAAAACGCCCAATCACGAGGATATGGATTATATAATGTAAAAAACAGGGTGGAGGAACTAGGCGGGGACATCGAGGTGGAATCCATTCCAGGCGAGGGCACCGATTTTCTGGTGATCCTACCCCATAGAGGTGACAGATAATGACTCAAAGGATCCGAATATTCATAGTTGAAGACGACCCCATGGTCGCCGATATACTGAAAAGGTTCGTGTCTACGATGAAAAATTTTGTGGTCGTAGGTTGTTCAAACAATGGAGAAAAAGCCCTGAAAGACCTGCAAAAAACACCTGTAGATTTAGTCTTTTTGGATATTTTTATGCCTGAAATGGACGGGCTCCAACTTCTGAAAGAACTTCGCTCCAGGGAAGTCCCTGTGGACGTCATAGTAATTTCCGCCGCCCAGGAGCCCGATACCATAAACCAGGTAATCCGATCCGGGGCCTTCGACTATATAATAAAGCCCTTCCTCTTCGAAAGGCTGAAAGCATCCCTTGAGACTTATGAAGAATATAGGAAAAAACTTTTATCAGGCAAGGAGGTGGTCTCCCAGGAAGAAGTAGACAGGCTCCTTATACTTAGAAGGGCAAAAAGTGCAAACTGCCTTCCAAAGGGACTGAACATTTCAACTCTAAAGAAAGTGGAAAACCTTCTTGAGGAAAGCCCCACTCCCTTATCAGCAGAGGAAACCGCAAGAGCCATTGGTATATCCCGGGTGACTGCCAGGCGCTACCTAGAATACCTCGTGGACCAAGGGAAAGCTGTCGTAGAAAGGAACTACGGTGAAATTGGACGCCCCATAAACACGTACAGTTCCATCAAATAGCCCGACTTTCGTTCATTTTGTTCATTAGAGACAGGAAGAAAACTCCAACTTTTTCCAAATTATCTTCTAGACTTAATGAACAAAACTTACAAAACATTATTTTACGGACAAAAACCTTGTTAATTTGTTCTCAAATATATAGCATGGTTGCAGGATTCATAAAACTTATAAGAAGGAGTGATAGGTAGTATGAGAAAGATCGTTGCGCTTGCTTTGGTTTTCGCCCTGGTTTTGGCAGGGAGTGCCTTCGCTGCCCCAGCCAACTGGCCAGAACAGATCCGTTTCGTTGCTGGCCCTCCGGGTGGAAACTGGTTTGCCCTTGGGGGCACCTTGGCTGACATGTGGACCAAAAATGTCATACCTACCACCAGCGGAACCGGAGGTGGAGTGAGCAACATAGTTAACGTAGACCGCGGTAAGGCCGATATGGGTCTTTCCGTCGCCTCGGTCGTTGGTGCTGCTCAGGCAGGAGAGGCACCATTCAAGAAGCCTGCAAACAACGCCACGATATTCGCAAACCTTTACAGGCAGTACACCTACTTCATTATGAGAAAAGACTACGCAGAAGCCCATGGCATCAAAAGCATTGGGGATATAATAGAGAAGAAACTTCCCATCAGAATGGCCACATTGAAGCCCGGAACTTCTTCAGAGTTCGTCATCAGATCCATCTTCCAGAGAGGATTTGGGGTATCTTGGGACGACATCAAGTCCTGGGGTGGATCTGTAGAATACGCCTCCTACAGCGATGGAGCCAACCTTCTTGCTGACAACCACATCGACATGTTCGCCTTCGCGGTAGGCAGGGCCGCTTCCATCGTCATGAAGATCGAGTCACAGACCGATATAGTCATCTTACCCGTGGACGAGAAAGCAAGGGTTGCCATGCAGAAGGCCCTGGGAACCACGACGTTCGAAGTGGACCCCAAGGTTTACAAATCCGTCACTGAGCCCGTACCTGTAGTTGGAGATTACACCTGTATAATCGTGCGCGGAGACCTTCCTGAGGACCTGGTCTACTCCATGGCGAAGGCCCTGTGGGAGCACAAAAACGACCTGGCTGCCTCCATCAAGGACATCGCAGAACTCAACCCACAGGAAGCCGTATCTGATGCCGTAAAGGCCCATCCGGGAGCAATAAAGTTCTGGAACGAAGTTAAATAAACATAAAACAAACCTGGCTGGGGCAAGGGGTGGAGTTTTTCGTACCCTTGCCCTGCCTTTTTTCAGAGGTGTATGAGATGCGCAAACTAGAAGGCAAAACTCAGACTTTCATGTACGTATATGTCATTTTAATGGGTTTATTTCACCTATACACTGCTGTCTTTGGCAACTTTGAGGCTTACCTGCAGCGAACCATACATCTTACCTGGGTGCTGCCCATGGCCTTTTTGCTGTATCCTGCGACCAAATCCTCTCCCAAGGACAGACCTACCCTGCTGGATTGGTTTTTGGCAATCTTGAGCACTGCACCTGGAATTTATGGGATCGTTAACTACAACGAGATAGTATCCAGGATAGTACAAGTGGACCCACTAACCCAGACGCAGCTTATCCTTGGGGTACTGCTGACTATAATGCTTCTTGAGGCAACCCGTAGGGTAGTCGGTCTTCCCCTCGCCATAATTGCAGCATTTTTTGCAGGGTACATGTATTTCGGCTCTTACCTGCCGGGAGTACTTAAGGGCCTCCAGTTTACCCTTGCGGAAGTGGTAGAGGAAATATACCTCACAGGAGAAGGGATCTTCTCCATCCCCTTGGGGGTTTCTGCTACCTTCGTAATCATATTTCTCATCTTCGGCGGATTCCTGGAGAAAAGTGGTATTGGAGAGTATTTCATGGAGTTCGCTCAGGCCTTCGCCGGTACCACTCCTGGTGGACCAGCGAAGATAGCAGTGGTAAGCTCTTGTCTTTTTGGGTCCATATCTGGTTCAGCCGTGGCAAACGTCTATGGCACTGGAACCTTCACCATACCTCTCATGAAACGCCTAGGGTACCCTGCCTATTTCGCGGGAGCGGTAGAGGCCGTTGCAAGTTCCGGCGGCCAAATAATGCCCCCTATCATGGGTGCTGGAGCCTTTATAATGGCTTCGCTCTTGGGTATCCAGTTCAGAGAGGTAATAATAGCTGCCGCTTTCCCAGCTCTTTTGTATTACGGAGCAGTATTCTTGATGGTTCACTTGAGGGCCGTTAAAACTGGAATAAAAGGATTGAAGCCAGAGGAACTACCTTCAAAAAGCTACGTCCTTAAAAACATATACAAGCTGATCCCCATAGTGGGGCTTTTGTGGATGCTTCTTACAGGCTATACTCCAATGCTTGCTGCTGTGATAGGCATCATGATGGCATGGGGAGTTTCCCTTTTCGATCCCAAGCGCCGCATGGGTATAAAATCCATACTGGACGCCATCTATACCGGCGCCCTCAACATAACCGTTGTGGCGATAGCATGCGCAGCAGCAGGCATCATCGTTGGCTCAGTTTCATTGACAGGGTTTGGATTCAAGTTCGTGGGACTGGTATTCTCCCTTGCAAGGGACATTCCCTTCCTGGCCCTGCTCTTGATAATGATCGTGTCGTTGGTACTTGGAATGGGACTTCCAACCACGGGAGCCTACATCCTCGCAGCAGCTTTGGGTGTGCCCGCGTTGACCAAACTGGGCTTCGCTCCCTTGAGCGCCCACCTTTTCGTCTTCTACTTCGCCATAATCTCGGCCATAACGCCTCCTGTGGCCCTCGCAGCTTACGCAGCAAGCTCCATAGCTGGTGCTCATCCCAACAAAACTGGTTTCCAAGCCATGAGGCTCGGAATTCTAGCGTTTATCGTACCTTACGCTTTCTGCTACGACAAAGGACTCATCCTTCATGGTACCATGCTGGAAAACGCAGCCGCCGTAGCTGGAGGCATATCTGCAGCCTTGGCATTGGGATTTGCTATGGAAGGATTCATGACCAGAGCCTTAAAACCTTACGAGAGGGCGCTATTTATATTGTCGGGCCTGGCGGCCTTTACCCCCATTCTGGCAATAAAGCTTCCTGCCGTTGCAGCAACAGTGCTGTTTATGCTCCTGTTCTCTAGGACACCAAAAATTTTAAGCGAGACCCCATGACCCTGAGGGGCCTCCATAAGAATATGGAGGCCCTTCAATTTTGCCCTAATATATGCACTTCAGCCCCCTTTGCCGTCCAACAGCCACCCATTTGGGTACAGGAGGCACTAACTTGTCCTGTGTGGTTACTCTAAGAGTAATAAAGCACGGAGTCGTTGTTGAAAATACTTCTGTAAGGACTTGAGGTAATTCCTCGTGGTCTTTTACCTTGTAGGCTCTGATGCCAAACCCCTCGGCTACCTTTGAGTAATCCACTGGCGCAAAGTCAGTTGCAAAAGGCCCAAAACCACAAATCAGCGATTCTTCACCTCTTATCCAGCCGAAGGAATCATTCTGAAACAAAAAGACCTTGATGTTCCATCCCAGCCTAGATATGGTCTCCAGTTCGCCACAGGTAAACCCCATACTACCGTCACCGGTCATGACGACGGTACACCTTCCTGGTTCAGAAGCTGCAACGCCTATTGCACCTGGAAGAGCATACCCCAAGGCTCCCATAGAATAGTTGAAATACAGCCTCCTTCCTGCTTCTTCCTGTCTGAAAAAGGCAGCCGTATATATACCTCCGACACCTGGATCGCATATTATGTGGCTCTGACTCGGCAGTTTTCTTGAAAGCTCCCTTATAAAAAATAGCGGGTTTATCAAACTTTCGTCACTATCTATATACTTGTTCAGTTCTTTCTCAAAATAAGCTCTTTTCCTTTTTATTTCTGCTTCTCTTTTCCGTATGGGGAACCTTCCTTTTTTCTTCGCGATCTTAACCATTTCTCTTAAGGTGGCCTTTGCGTCACCTATCAACACCACATCTAAGCTATACATGTTCCCCACGTCCACTCCAGCTATATCAAGCTGGATGAATCGTTTCCCTGAAGCAGGATCTGGAAGCCGCCAAGCATTGGTAGTCGCAGAGTCGGTGTTGGAACCCACATAGAATATGACATCTGCCTCCTCAACAAAGCTGTTGGAGAAGCTCGTACCGCCCCGGGAGCCTATCACTCCTATGGATAGGGGGTGGCTTTCAGGGAAGGCTCCTTTGCCTGTCATGGTAGTCCCCACAGGAATAGATAATATCTCCGCTAGCTCCACCGCCTCGTCCCAAGCCATTGAAACCAGCGCACCTTGTCCCAGACACATTAGTGGACTTTTAGCCTCCGAAAGTAAATCTATTGCCTTTGCCATTGCTTCGTACTCTGCAACACACCTGTGGGAAGGAAACTGGGCAAACTCTTTTTGCGCGTATATGTCTTTTACGTCGACATTTTGATAAAAAATATCCTGTGGAATTCTTACATGAACTGGGCCCGGCCTACCGGTAGTGGCGATCCTGAAGGCCCTACGGAGCAAAAAGGGAATATCCTCTGCCTTGGTAACAGTCATGGATTCTTTTACGATGCCATTGAATAGGGCTGGTTGGTCGCACCCAGTTAGCATATTCCTTTTATCCCAATTGTAGGGTATATCAGAGGAAAAACAGATCACAGGCATGGAGCCTTTGAAGGCCTCGGCAATGCCGGGAACGCAGTGGGTCACTCCGGGGCTGGGCACTTCAAAAACTCCAGGCTTGTTGGTCGCCCTGGCGTAGGCTTCAGCCATGAAGGACGCGCTCCGCTCATCTCTGACAAGTACATATTCTACATCTGGGAAATCTTTCCACTCCAAATACCATCCTAAAGTAGTCTCCCCCGGCAGCCCAAACACACACTTCACACCATAAGACCTAAGCATCTCAAGAATAATTCTCGCACCAGTCATGCACCTTGCACCTCTTTCTTGGCAATAGCCTTTCACTAACTTGTTCATCTACTTAACCCTTTATCTAAATTATATACTTTACTTCTACCCACTACTAATAAAGGAAGGAATAAAAATAGTTGCATATACAACTAAATGAGCTTATAATGCCTCCTGATAGGAGGTGTTTCAGTGAAAAAGAGAGAAGCCATGCTTGCCAATGATTCAATAGGAAGACTAATTATCCGCCTTTCTCTTCCTGCAGTGGTGGGCATGTTTGTAAATGGGCTTTACAACCTTGTAGATACCATCTACATAGGGCATTCGGTTGGTGCTTTGGGCATAGCTGGCCTTTCCGTCTCCTTCCCTTTACAGATGTTGATAGGTGGTACTGGGGCCATGCTGGGCATAGGGAGTGCTTCTATAATTTCCCGCAGTCTGGGAGCAAAGAATTATAAAAGAGCAGAACGAACCTTGGGCAACAACATTTTTTCTGTAATGTTCTTAGGGGTTGCCTTCGCTGTATTGGGCAAACTTTTCCTTGACGATATACTAAAGCTTTTCGGCGCCACAGCAAACATTTTACCTTACGCCAAAGATTACATGGCTGTAATATTCTTGGGATCTCCATTGATACTTTTTGCCATGTCCATGAACAACATAATCCGCTCCGAGGGAGCTGCAAGGACCGCAATGGCCTCAATGCTCATAGGGGCTTTGACTAACATAGTATTGGATCCCATATTCATATTCATACTGGACATGGGAGTAAGGGGGGCTGCAATAGCGACTGTCCTGTCAAGGGTCTTGGTGGCAGGCTGGATAAGCCATTTCTTCTATTCAGGCAAAAGCATCATAAAACCAAAGCTAAACCAAATACACCCCGACAGCGGTATAATCAAAGAGATTTTATCTGTAGGATTTCCTTCTCTATTGCAGCACGCCTCTTCAAGCTTCGTGTTCGGATTGATAAACAACCTCGCAGGAATCTACGGGGGAGACCTGGCAATAACCATATTCGGCATAAGCAACCGCGTCATAATATTTTCAAGCATGTCCGTCATAGGGATAGCCCAAGGTATGCAGCCCATAGTGGGTTATAACTACGGCGCCCGCAAGTACTACAGAGCTGCAAAGGCTGTTCGCCTTTCGAACCTCATCGCAATGGGTATATGCGGAGCTGTCACCGTTCTTCTCTTACTTTTCCCAAAAGCCGCCTTGCACCTATTTACGTCTGATACCAATGTCCTTGAAAAGGGGCCAGCAGCACTTAGAATTATGGTCTCAGGCTTCTTCCTAATGGGCTACAATAAAATAGGCGGTGTGTTCTTCCAGGCCCTAGGGAAAGCCAGACCGGCTTTCATCATAAACCTAGCAAGACCCATACTCTTCTTCGTGCCACTTTTGATGATTCTGCCCAGAATATTTGGCCTCAATGGAATCTGGCTTGCTTTCCCTCTGGCAGATGTACTTTCCTACCTATTGACCATGGCCTTTTTGCTTCCATACGAAAGGCGCCTTAAAAACCAATACATCCAAACTCAGGGTGATACTCCATGAAGGACAATAACATAGGCATGCTGTTATCCATCATTCACCGCAATTTATCGGCTTTCATGGATTGCAGCATACCAGCCGAGGGGATAGGCCATGGCCAAAAACGTCTGCTTATAGAAATAGCACTGAACCCTGGCCGCACACAGGAAGAGCTGTCAGAGTTACTTCTAAAAGACAAAACCACCATTGCCCGTGCCATCAAGGGGCTGGAAGAACATGGTTACGTTAGAAAGGAACGCAACTCAAAGGACAAAAGAGAATTCCTTCTGTACCCCACAGAAAAGGGCCTTACTGTCTTACCTTTCGCACTAAAGGCAAGAAGCAAGGCCCTCATGGAGCTTACAAAGGGGTTTACTGACGAAGAATATTGCCTATTGGAGAATTTCCTCTGCAGGGTAGCGGAAAACGCCGTCAATCTGCGGAAGAGCAGCGCACCCCACCTATGAAAAACGTTCGTACATCTCCAAGGTGTTTTCCAGCAACATCGCAATGGTCATGGGGCCAACGCCACCTGGCACAGGAGTTATCCAGGAAGCCCTAAGACGAACTCCATCGAAATCCACGTCACCCACAAGGCCACTTTCTAGCCTATTTATACCCACATCTACAACGACGGCTCCTTTTTTGACCATGTGCTGAGTTATGAAATGGGGCCTGCCGGCGGCAACCACCAATATATCTGCTTCCTTGGTTATATCTTCCAGGTTCCTGGTCCTACTGTGACAAATGGTCACCGTGGCGTTCTTCTGCAGCAAAAGATGGGCGACAGGTTTGCCCACTATGTTGCTACGGCCTACAACGACAGCATTTTTCCCTTCGATCTCTATGCCGTAATATTCCAGAAGATGCATTATTCCTTTGGGAGTACAAGGGACCGTACACGGAAGACCTGCAACGAGCTTGCCCAGGTTCATGGGGTGGAAACCATCCACATCCTTTTCCGGGCGAATGGCCTCTATTACCTCGGTCTCATTCAAGTGTTTGGGCAATGGCAGCTGCACCAAAATTCCATGGACGTTGGGATCTTCATTCAATTGACCCACCAGATTCAGCAGTTCCTCCTGGGTGGTCGCCTCAGGCAAATGATACAGAAAGGATTCAAAACCTACTTCCTTGCAGGCTTTCTCCTTCTGCCCTACATAAACCTTGGAAGCAGGATTGTCCCCCACTAGGACCACTGCCAACCCGGGAGGCACCTTGCCACTTTCCCTTATCTCTTTTACCATAACCGCTATTCGTTCTCTTACCTCCGACGCAACCTTCTTCCCGTCCAGGATCTTGCATTCCATCACTTAAAATCACCTCTTTTCATCAATCCTCTCTCCTCAATCTTCCCAAAAAATGGCCTCTGCCTTCTTTTCCTGTAAACTCTCCTCTCTCTATTATTACCTCTCCTCGAGTAATAGTATAAGCCACCTTGCCGCTAACCCTTAAACCTTCAAAAGGCGAAAAGTCCACGTTCATATGGAGGTTTTCTGCACTTAGTGTCCACTCTTTTTCAGGGTCAAAAATCACTACGTCGCCATCAGCACCGGGCAGCAATGTGCCTTTTTGGGGATAAAGGTCCAACAACTTCGCAGGAGCCGTCGATGTTATACGGACGAAGTCACTGAGTTTTATTTTCCCCTTCTTTACTCCCTCAGAAAACAGCAAAATCCTTGAGGTCTCCACGCCTGGGAGCCCATAAGGCAATTTTTTAAAGGAACCCTTCCACGCCTTTTGGGCCCTGGTAAAGGGACAGTGGTCGGTAGCTACCATATCAACAAAACCATTTGAAAGGCCCTCCCAAAGACGGCTGCAATCCGAAGATTTTTTCAAGCTGGGACTTGCGGAAAAAAGATGTCCTTCAAAAAGATCGTAAACCTCCTCAGTAAGCAAAAGATACTGGGGACACGTCTCTGCAGTTACCTTAATTCCCGCTTCTTTAGCCTTCTGAACTTCCTTTAGCCCCATAGCAGAACTCAAATGGACTACATGCAACCTGCAATTGGTATATCCTGCTATCAAGGCAGCCTTTGATACAGCTGTGGCTTCACAGACATCCGGCCTGGTAAAGGCCAAGCTTTTCATGCTCTCCCACTGCTCTTTCGATAGGTTTTCCTCCAAGTACGATATTATCTCCTCATCTTCGGCATGTACTAAAGCTACCCCCCCAACAGAACTAATTTCCCTAAAGGCTTCAAGCAGTTGGCCATCTCTTGTTCTCCTGCCTGAGTCCCCATAGGCCATGAAAAACTTAAAGGTTCTAATGCCCTCCCTAAACACTTCCCTTAGCTCTTCAACTCTAGATCTCTTCCATCCCACAATTTCGGCGTGAAGTACATAATCCAAGACGCTTGACTTGGCATCCTCAAGCCTCTTGACCAGGTCCTCCTTCAGGGACGTATGGGGGCTTCCTACAGTAAAATCTGCGATCGTAGTTATACCTCCGAAAGCTGCCGCAACAGTTCCAGAATAAAAGTCATCACTCGAACGAGTACCTCCCACGGGAAGAGCCATATGAGTGTGCATATCTATACCACCTGGCAGAACAAGCATGCCCTCTGCACTTATAACCCTCTTTCCCTCAAGTTCTTTGCCAATTGCAGCTATTCTGCCTTCAGATATGGCTAAATCAGCAAAAAGGGTCCCTTTTTCCAGTGCTAAGGTTCCTCCCTTGATCACCAGGTCATACATTTTATCTTCTCTCCTTTACATAGGGCGTTCCGAGGTATGCGGGAACGTTAAAATGTTTCCTTGCTATGGTCGCAACTATAGTCAAAATATACGGCAGGGCAATTACAAACTCGTTAGGTATTAACTTGAAGGCGGAAGTCTGTATGGATACAGCTACGGCATCGGCCAAGCCAAAGACTAAAGCCCCCACCAGAACGCCAAGGGGATTCCAGTTGCCCAAAAAGCAAATAGCAAAGGCTATCCAACCTCTTCCTCCTATTATGTTCTCCGTGAACAAACCCAGAAAACCAAGGGAATAAAAAGCCCCTGCCAAGCCGTTCATGGCACTGGAAAAAAGAACTGCACCATAGCGAACTCTCTCCACGTTGATTCCCGCCGCGTCCACCGCCTCCGGATTGGCACCTGTAGAGCGTACGACCAATCCCAACCTTGTATGGTACAAAATCCAATATCCCAATACGACTAGAATGAACGCCATGTACGTTAGGATGTTCTGATTGAAAAGTGCTTCGCCTAGTAGGGGAATTTTACTCAACAAAGGTATCTTCATACTTGAAAGAGGCTCCACGGTCAAAGGTATGAGAGGAACTCCGAAGAAAACCCTATAAAGGTACAGCGTAAGTCCAACGGAAAGGATGTTGAATGCCGTTCCCGTAACTATCTGGTGCTGCTTCAAGTAAACGGTAAAGTAGCCGTACACTGCCCCTACGACAAAACCAGCCAACACGGCAGAAACAAGGCCTATTCCGATGCTTTTGGTCAGGTACGCGCCAACGAACCCCGCCCAGGCTCCTATGAGAAAAATCCCCTCTATGGCTATGTTCATTACACCTGTTCTCTCAACGAATACCTCCGCCAGGGCCCCTATAAGTAAGGGGGTACTCATCATCACAGCTCCTTTAAGGATACCCTCTACGATCATTTGCGAGGCCCCTCCTTCCTCTCTTCGGCTTGCAACATTTTCTTCTCCATCCTTACTAGGATCCGCTCCTTAAGGAAATAGGAAAAAATAACAGAAATCATTACCAGCCCCTCCATTATCCCTATGATGCTAGAGGGAATGGAAGAGGTCTGAACCACCAAGTTTCCTCCCACCTTAAGGGCTCCGAAAAGGATGGCCGCAAATATAATTCCCAGTGGATGGGCGTTGCCCAATATGGCTATTCCTATACCTTCAGCACCAAGATATGGGTTGAACCCTTGAACAAGCATATGCTGAATTCCGTTGACCTCCATAAAGCCTGCAAGGCCCGCAAAGGCTCCACTTATGAAGAAAACCTCCACGAAAATCCGTTTTTCGTTTATCCCAGCGTACCGAGCGCTGTCCCTGTTCATACCAACTGCCCTTATCCTGAATCCCAAGGTAGTCTTCCATAAAATGAAATATGCCAGAGCAGCCACAACAACAGCCAGCACGAATCCCCAGTGGAGTCTGGTATGAGGTATTATTTGAGGTATCCACGCACTTTGGGTGATCACATCAGTTTGGGGATATTCTCCTTTGCTTTCAATCAAAGGCCCTCTTATCAAGTAGTTCATAATGGCTATGGCAACGTACGTGGACATCATGCTTATCAAAAACTCGTTGGCATTGAACCTTGCCTTGGCATAGCCCACCAAGGAGCCCCACAGCCCGCCAGCAGCTCCACTTACCACTACACAAAGAGGAAGCAACACCAAGGCAGGCAGGTTGCCCATAAACAAAGAACAAGCCACTGAAGCAAGGCACCCCATGTAAAACTGCCCCTGGGCACCTATGTTGAACAATGAAGCCCTGAAGGCGAACCCAAAGGCAAGACCCGTAAGTATAAGGGGGGTTGCCTTGGCGAAGATGTCCGCCACGTTGTAGGCATCTCTGAAAACAAAAATTAGCATTTTTTTATATACGACAAAGGGGTTTGCATCAAGAAGCAGCATAAGGATCCCGCTTAAAGCTAACCCCAGGAATACAGAGTAAACGGGAAAAAGGGAAAGAGCTATCTTCTTACTGCGTTTCATCGTTGGACACTCCCATCATTGCAAGGCCTATCTCATCAACTTTGGCGTCTTGCCTATTGAATACTTTCACTATCCTTCCTCTATAAATTACTCCTATCCTATCTGAAAGGGCCAATACCTCAGAAAGTTCAGTGGATATGAGCAGTATGGCCTTACCCTCTGATCTGGCTCGCAAAAGGGTCCTGTGAACGTAATCTATAGCTCCGAGATCAAGTCCCCTGGTAGGTTGCACTGCGACCAAAACAGTAGTGGCAATATCCATTTCCCTGGCTACCACGACCTTCTGCTGGTTCCCACCAGAAAGGCCTCTAACTTTTACTTTCGATGAAGGAGCTTTTATAGCGTACTCACCTATAGCTTTTTGAGCATATTGATGTATGTTTTCCTGGAGCAGGACCCCCTTAGCAGAGAACTTTTCGCTTTCAAACTTCCTCAATATCAAGTTCTCCTCTATGTTCATGTCCAGCACCAATCCTTCTCTGTGCCTGTCAGCAGGTATATAGCCAACTCCTTCGTTGATAATCTCCACAACTCTCCTACCGACTATGTTCCTGCCTTCAAGTAAAACCTCACCTCCCTCAACGGACCGCAAGCCACAAAGGGCCTCTGCCAACTCCTCCTGGCCGTTTCCGCTTACACCAGCAATGCCGAATATCTCTCCTGCTCGAATATCCAAGCTCAATTGGTCCACGGCCATGTGACCCCTTGCGCTTTTGACCTTCAAGTCCCTTACGCTCAGGACAACTTCCCCTGACAAATTGCCTTCAGAAGGATTGGTTACCGTTATTTCCTCCAATTCCTTGCCGACCATCATCCTAGCGAGCTCATTTTCGGAAGCCTCCTGCCTGGACAGCTCTCCTGTTACCATCCCATTCCTCATTACAACGATCCTGTCGGCAATCTCCATTACCTCGTTTAGTTTATGGGTTATGAACACGACGGAATTTCCTGCTTTTCTGAAGTCCCTTACGAACTCGAAAAGTTTCTTGGTGTTCTGAGGGGTCAAAACCGCCGTGGGTTCGTCCATTATCAATATTCTTGCTCCTGCATATAAGGCTTTGAGTATCTCTACTCTCTGTTGCATACCTACAGTGAGCTGGTTTACGTAAGCGTATGGATCTACCTCTAGGCCGTACTTTTTGCCGATTTCCTCTATCTCCTTGGCCACTTCAGATACAGAGGCTTTCCCTTTGGGAGTATTGAAGGCGCTTAGCAGCACGTTCTCCACGACCGTATGTACCGGAACCAAGGTGAAGTGCTGGTGAATCATGCCTATGCCTAGTGATAACGCGTCCTGAGGAGAGCGAATATCCGCTTTTTTGCCGTCTATCCAGATCTCCCCCTCGTCAGGCAAGTACATACCGTAAAGGATCTTCATCAACGTAGACTTACCCGCCCCATTCTCTCCAAGAAGGGCCAAAACTTCGCCTTTTTTGACCGTAAGGTTTACCTTGTAGTTCGCTACGGTCCCAGGGAAATATTTAGTGATACCTATAAGCTCTACGGCTTTGTCTTCACGCTCTATGGGCATTGTAATCACCGCTTTGAAATAATTTTGTTCAATGGAAGGGTGGGGAAGAGGCCTTCCCCACCGTAGCATTTACATTACTATTCCAGTGGCTCTGGGAACTGGGAAAGGAACTTAAGTAATTGCCCTTTCTCTATGGCTTCTTCTGCTTGGGAGACCAAATCTCTTGTTTCCTGGGAAACTTCATCAGTATAAGCAACTTTTACTATCCCCTCGGCGATACCAGCTTCGTTGACTACCGGCTTGAGTTCGCCCTTCAGATACTTATCGACTGCCCAAACGTACATAGCCTTGAAATCAAAGAACACACTGGCTACAACTGTCCCGGGAGCAACATCGTTCTGGTTGCTCGCGAAACCTACGAACTTGACGCCCTTCTCCTTTGCAGCCTGGATAGCACCAAGGCCAACCTGGTTGGCGTAGAAGAAGAGGACATCTGCTCCTTTTTCTATCATTGAAGTGGCCATCTGCTTGCCCAAAGCTACATCGCTCCATGAATTGGCATAGGCGCGCATGGCCTTGACTTCCGGTGTGCCCACTCTTGCTCCATACTCGTAAGTGTTAAGCAGCCTTATCATAAGCTTGTTAGGAAATCCTCCAACAAGACCTATCTTGCCACTCTTGGTGGTCTTGCCCGCTATAATTCCGGCGAGGAAGCTCCCTTCATACTCCTTGGGCAAAATGGGGCAGACATTGGGCTCTTTCGCCACGACTCCGTTTATCACCATGAAGGTGGTTTTGGGGTAATTAGGTGCCACCCTCTGAGCTGGCTCATCAAACTGGGTTCCTGCTGCCATGATTAGGTCGTAACCCCTGTCCGCGTAATTTCTAAAGGTGGACTCGTAATCACTGGCTTGAACGTTTTCCACATACTCGATATTGGTGCCTAACTCCTTATTGGCCGCTAGCAAGCCTGCGTAGTTTGTGGCGTTCCAGCTCTGGTCGTTTATGGGCCCAGGCAATATGAGAACCATCTTGTAATCCCCCGGACTCTTAGCCATGGCGACCCCGCCAAAAACCATCACAAGACACAACACCATTAGGACTCCAACTATTCTCTTCGTTAACTTCATGCTCTATACCTCCTCTATTGTTTTGTACTTATTACCTTCCTCCCATGGTTAGGGCCATCACTGCCTTTGCGGTATGGAGCCTGTTCTCCGCCTCATCGTAAATTACCGAATGAGGTCCGTCGATGACCGAATCCTCCACCTCGTTCACCCTGTCTGCCGGAAGAGCGTGCATGTACAGGGAATCCTTTGCGGTCAGGCTCATCATCTTCTCGGTGCATTTCCAGTGTTTGTTGGCCTCGAGAAGAGAATCTATGACGGCTGTGTCCTCATTGGTAACCCAATTGCCCCAGTTCTTGGGGAACACCACGTCCGCATCCTTGTAGGCCTCTTCCTGATCGTGGGTGATCTTGAGGGAGCCTCCATTTTCCTCTGCATACTTTTTGGCCTTTTCGATTACCCAATCAGGAAGGTCGTACCCTTCCGGATAAGCCAACGTCACATCTATGCCCCAGCGGGGGAACAAAAGCACCTGGCTCACCGGAACGGATATGGGTTTCTTGTGGGTTGTTGCATAGGCCCAGATAATTGATACCTTGAGATTACGAAGATCTCTACCTTTTTTCTCTTGAATGGTCATGAGGTCCGCTATGGCCTGAAGAGGGTGATACAGGTCGTCCTGCATGTTTATGATCGGCACAGTGGAGTACTTGGCCATCTCCCTGAGGTACGCGTTGCCGACCTTCCAGAAGCAGTTTCTGCATGCTATGGCATGGCCCATACGAGAAAGAATGACAGCCGTGTCTTTCGCCACCTCACCATGTGCTATCTGCATGTTGCTGGTATCCAGGAAGTGAGCGTGGCCTCCAAGCTGAGTGATACCAGCCTCCATGGAGTTTCTCGTCCTGGTGGACTGTTCGAAGAACATCAAAAAGACCGTCTTGTTGGGCAGGTATATGGTGGGTCTATCCACGGCAAAAGCTCTTTTCAGTTCGTACGAACACTCCAAAAGGGTCTCTATCTCCTCCTTGGTCCACTCAGTCAAAGTAATAAAATGTTTCCCTCTGAAAATCGTCTGCATTTTCTTTTCCCTCCTACTTTCTTCATGTTTTTAATAATTCTGAACATATATGGAAGGAATGACTGCGTACATCGCTGCAGCCTTCACCAGCTCATCCTTCCATGTTCTCTCGTTTGGAGCATGCGCCTGATCCTCATGTCCAGGCCCAAACCCTATACATGGGATGCCGTATCTTCCCATTATGGAAACGCCGTTGGTTGAAAATCCCCATTTGTCCACAAAGGGGTCCTGACCAAAAAGGTTCTTATAGGCCTTTATGGTTGCTTGACACGCCGGGTGTTCCTCCTCAAGGACCCATGCAGGGAAGTAACACTCGGTGGGATAAACCAATCCGGTATAGGAAGGTTTATCGTAGCTGTACATGGAGACTTCCGCGCCGCTTTCTTTTACGGAAGGTAGGTTGCGTATCTCTTGGAGGGCCTTTTCCCATGTCTCTCCCCACGTAAGTCTTCTGTCGATGGATATCCAGCAGCTGTCTGCGACGGCACATCTTGACGGGGAGGTGAAGAATATCTCAGAGACCGTAAGGCTACCCTTGCCAAGGAACGGGTCTTCGTGCAGGTTTTCGTGAAGGGCCCTCAGCTCTTGAAGTATGGGAGCCATCTTGTAAATTGCGTTGTCTCCTCTTTCCGGGACTGACCCATGACAGCTAAGACCTTTGGTCTTGACTTTTATTTCCATCCTGCCTCGCTGTCCCCTATAGATATTGAGGGACGTGGGCTCAGTTATAACAACGAACTCAGGCCTTATTCCATCTTCCTCTATGATGTACTGCCAGCAAAGTCCATCGCAGTCTTCCTCCTGAACCGTTCCCGTAACCAATAGGGTATAGTCGTCCTCCAAACCCAGGTCCTTTATGATTCGGGCCGCATAAACCATGGAGGCCATGCCTCCTTCCTGGTCGCTGGTACCCCTTCCGACTATTACCTGGTCATCCTCGTAACCCTCATAGGGATCTACCTCCCATAGGCTCAAATCCCCCACTCCTACGGTATCTATGTGGGCGTCCATGGCTATGAGCCTTAAGCCCTTGCCCACGTAACCCAAAATGTTACCCATGGGGTCTATTTCAACCTTATCGAAACCTACCTTTTCCATCTCTTCTTTGATGCGAAGGATCACATCCCTTTCCTGACAGCTTTCGCTAGGTATGGCCACCATGTCGCGGAGGAACTGGGAGATGTCCTTTCTGTATTCTTCCGCTTTTTTCAGCACCTTATCAAACTCCACGATCGATCATTCTCCTTTCCTGGTTTTAAGAGACTAGTAAGCTTTTCCTCACCAAGGCGCGTAGCCCATGAGCCTTGGGAGGAAAAGGGGTATACCGGGAAATACAGTTATCAATATGAGAACAGAAACCACAACAAGAATAAAAGGGAATATCTCTCTGCTCAGCTGCTCTATGGTCAGCCTACTTATGCCACAGGCTACGAACAGGCACGCCCCCACCGGCGGAGTCATCAAGGCTATGTTGAGGGAAAGAACCATTATTATGCCGAAATGGAGGGGATGAAAGCCCATCTTCACGGCCAACGGGTGAAGGATGGGACCAAGGATTATGAGAGCCGCCGCTATGTCCATGAACATTCCTACGAAAAGCAGAAGAAGGAGTATCATTCCCATGACAACCCATTTGTTGGTGCTTATACCCAACATAAGATTAGCGACCTTTTCCGGAATCTGCTCCATGGTGAGCACCCACCCCAATATGGAGGCAGCAGCTATTACCAAGAAAACCACTCCGGTAGTTCTGGCCATCTTGATGAAAATGGGAACCAGGTCTCTCACGGTTATGCTTCGATATACTACGAAGCCCACGAACAAGGCATAGGCAACAGCTACCGCCGCAGCCTCCGTCGGGGTAAAAACACCGCTTAGAATTCCACCCAGGATGATTATGGGCATAAGGAGAGCCACAAAGGCCTCCTTAAAGGCAAGGATCATCTCTTTCAGCGTAGCCCGTCTTTGACCGACGGGATAACCTCTCTTTTTGGATATCCTCGCAGTTAGTATCATCAGTGCTACGGCAACCAGTATCCCCGGAAGGATGCCTGCCAAAAACAACCCAGCTATGGAGACCTGCATGAACGCCCCGTAGATGACCATTATGTTGGAGGGAGGGATTGTGGGCCCTATGATTGATGAAGACGCTGTAACTGCCGCAGAAAAATCCTTGTCGTACCCTTCCTCAACCATGGCTGGAATAAGCATGGAGCCTATAGCTGCTGTATCGCTTACGGCTGCTCCAGTAAGTCCGGCAAAGAACACCGAGGCCACTATATTTGCATGTGCAAGCCCACCCTGAAGGTGCCCCACAAGTACGTTGCTGAACTTTACGAGCTTCTGAGTGATACCCGTCTTGTTCATTATGTCTCCAGCCAAGATGAAAAAGGGCATGGCCATGAGGGTGAACATATCCACTCCCGCAAAATATCGCTGGGGCACTAACTGAAGTATGGAGGGAACGTTCATCTTGAGCATGGAAAGAAGTCCAGTAACCCCCAAGACAAAGCCTATGGGCATGCCCACTACGAGAAATATCACGAACACGGCAGTTATAAAGCCAGTCATCGCCCATCCCCCTTTAGAGTGGGTTCATCAAACTCTAGGTTTTCCTCCCTTTTAACCGTCGCAACTATATCCTCGGCCATAAGGATCTCGTCCAGGTCTTTGCGTCTTATGTCCAGGATCATCTTGCAGATCAGCATGACTATGCAAAGGAGGGCACTCACAGGAACAGACATGAGCCACCAGTACATGCTAGTGTTAAGAGCCGTCGAAAGCTGCGCTTTGCCTCCCTCTGCCATTTTGAAACCGTAGACCACAAGGATATAGAGGAAAAACAAGATGAAGGCATTTGAGATGAATATTATCCCCTTGGCCAAAAGCCTCGGCAGCTTCTTTACGAACATGGTTACACCTACGTGCTCATGCCGCCAGATGCAAGGCGCAACGGCAAGGAGGGCCATCCAGATCATCATGTACCTTGAAAATTCCTCAGTCCAACTCAAGGGAGAGACAAACACGTAACGGAACAAAACCCCCAAAAGAACGGTGAAGGTCATGATAACCGAGAGGATCAAAAGGGGAACCTCAAGGGCCTTCTCCAAGGCGTTACCTATTGTCTCTGCGGCTTTAAATATGGACATATTATCCTTTTTGGGCATTTCTCATTTTTTCTAGGGAAAAGTAGGGCGTACGCCCTACTTTTCCTCCTTCACTATCTCGCTGATGGAGTCCAGATACTTGTTGGCAAGCTCCACACCTTCGTCTCCATAAGTGCTCTTGATGAACTCCATAGCCGCTTTCCTTCCTATCTCCCTGAACTGCTCAAGAGCCTCAGGAGTAGGAGTATAAATCTCCATTCCTGCAGCCTGAAGGGCTGGCAGTCCCTTATCAGAGGCCTCTATTATCCTGTTAAGGCCTCTACCAGCAACGATCGCAGTCATGGCCGCACCGTCCACTATGGATTTTTCCTTGTCCGTAAGCCCCTCATAGAAATCTTTGTTCATGACCCAACAGTAGGTGCTGTAGAGGTGGTTGGTAAGTGTAAGATATTTCTGCACTTCATAGAGTTTCCCTGTGAGTATTATGGGTATGGGGTTGTGCTGTCCGTCTACCACACCGGTCTGGAGCGCCGTATAGACTTCCGCCCAGGCAACAGGTGTTGCGGCAGCTCCATAAGCCTTCATCAGGTTCTGGTGAGAAGGCAAGGTCATGGTCCTCATCTTCAATCCCTTCATGTCATCAACGGTCTTTATGGGACGCTTGCTGTTGGTCAGCTGGAAGAATCCTCCCGCCTCTCCAAAGCCTAAAACCTTGAATCCCGCCTTTTTCTCTATGTCTGAAGCTAGGTACTGACCGAAGGGGCCATCAAAGAGCTTCCAAGCCACATTGTAATCGGGAATGGCAAAGGGTATATCCAAGACGCTGTACAGGGGATAGAAGGAGGCCATTCCCCCTGCAGAGGCTATGTAGCTCTGCACGACTCCTACCTTGACCTGTTCCATGGTCTCCCGTTCGTTTCCAAGTTGCCCTGCAGGATAAATCTCCACCTTAAGTTCTCCGTTGCTCTGCGCCTCAACCATGCTCTTGAAAACAGCGGACATCGCAGCTGTTGCTACTTCAAAAGGCTGCTGCGGGTTCAAGTGAGACAATTTAATGGTCTTGGCCGCAAAGGCTCCGCTTGTTCCCACCATTATCATCACTGCAACCAATAACGCTACCCCAAACTTTCTCATACCTCATCCCTCCTCTTTTTCTCTACTGATCATCTTGGCTCTCCTAACCTCTTTTGTTCTCCCACTTCCACCTCCCCGCATGTGGGGTATTAAAGGTTGTCCAGCACTCCTGTCATCTCGTTGAAGGCCTTTATCTTTTCATCGATGAGAGGAGCCATTTTATGCACAGAGCCCCAGTAATTTTCCGCGTCATACCACTGGGCATTGAGCTCCTCGATATCCTTTCCTTGCTGCTCTATCCACGTATAGTACTTCAGGTTATGAATAGCTTTCTTGTCGTAATAAGTAAGCTCCTTCATCCAATCCACCGAAAGACCCATTATGTGTTTTTCAAAGTCAACGGCGGCCTGAACCTTGGTATAAGGGCCGAACTCTTCCTCTAGCTCCTTGATCCTGGAGCGGTACAGCTCCATACTGTCCGTGAAGACCGTAAGGATTATGTCCTTCTCCGTTAGTTCATAGTATTTGGCCATCTTGATGGCCATTATCACGTTGGCTGCACTTGATATGCCCATCAGGTGGAGCTTTTCCACAACTTCATCAGGGACTCCCTGTTCCTTCAAGAACTCCTTCCCTATAGGTTCGTTGAAAAGCCTGATCATGGCCATGCTGTCGGCATCGTCCACTGCTATCACCATGTCGGTGTTCTTGACGTTGTGTATCCAAGGAACGTGCTTGTCCCCTATACCCTCTATACGATGAGCTCCAAAACCGTTCATAAGGAGCGTGGGGCACTGAAGAGCTTCGCCAACGGCTATTTTGCTCCCTGGGTAGACGTCCTTCATGTAGTCACCGCACCCCAATGTTCCTGCTGAACCAGACGTCAAGGTCACGCCGAAGAACTTATCCTGAGGCCCTGCGACCTCCTTTACGACCTCTTCCATGGCATGTCCCGTAACCTCATAGTGCCACAGGTGGTTGCCCAGCTCCTCGAACTGATTAAATATAACTACGTTGTCCCTCGTTCTGCGGAGCTCCCACGTCTTGTCGAATATCTCCTTTACGTTGCTTTCGCTGCCAGGAGTGGCTATAACTTCCCCCGCCACGCTCTTCAGCCATTCAAAGCGCTCTTTGCTCATTCCTTCAGGAAGTATGGCTATGGATTCACAGCCTAAAAGCTGAGCGTTGTAAGCTCCTCCCCTACAGTAGTTTCCAGTAGAAGGCCACACAGCTTTCTGTGTCGTTGGGTCGAACTGACCGGTCACGAGGCGGGGAACCAAACAGCCAAAGGTAGCTCCAACCTTGTGTGCTCCCGTGGGGAACCACTTGCCGACTAAGGCTATTATCCTGGCCTTCACGCCCGTGAGCTCTGAAGGAAGCTCCAAGAAGTTGACTCCGTCGTACAGCCCCCCCTTGCTTTTGGGTTCGTTCTTCCAGGTTATCCTGAAAAGGTTGAGTGGGTTCACATCCCAAAGACCTACATCCTTCAGCTTTTCTTTGATTTTCTGAGGGATCTTTTCTGGATCCTTCATCTGTTCAAAAGTCGGTATTACAATGCCTCGTTCCTTTGCCCTTTCAACCGTCCTACGCAGCTGTTTTTCGTTAACAGTTAGGTCTATCAACTTACCCACTCCTTCCAAAATGTTCGTATCTACGAAGCCCTACAGCTCCCAACCACCGTAAAGCGGGAAGGCTCTGCACAGCTCCAAAACTTCCTCTCTTACTTTCTTCAGGTTTGCCTCATCGTCGGGAGCAGATGCAACTCTGTCCATCAGGTCGGCCAGGATCACCATCTCGCTGGGACCAAAGCCTCTACTGGTCACCGCTGGAGTTCCCACCCTGATGCCGCTTGTAATAAAGGGGCTTCGGGTCTCAAAGGGTATGGTGTTTTTGTTGACGGTTATCCCCGCCTTGTCCAAGGCTATTTCAAAATCCTTCCCTGTGATACCTCTATCAGTCAGATCCAGAAGCATCAGGTGGTTGTCCGTCCCCCCTGAAACCAGCCTGAAGCCTTTTTTAGACAGGGCATCAGCAAAAGCCTTGGCGTTTTCTACTATTTTCCTCTGATACTCCTTGAACTCGGGCTGCAGTGCTTCCTGGAAAGCCACCGCCTTGGCCGCTATTACATGCATCAGCGGTCCTCCCTGCATGCCGGGGAATATGGTCTTGTCAATAGCCTTGGCGTACTCCTCTTTGCACATGACCATACCGCCTCTGGGTCCCCGCAGGGTCTTGTGGGTCGTGGTGGTGACAAAGTCACACCACGGTATAGGATCTTTATGAAGGTCGGCAGCCACCAGACCGGCAATGTGGGCTATGTCGAACATTAGGTAAGCTCCCACCTTGTCCGCTATCTCGCGGAACTTTTCTGCGTCTATCTCCCTTGGGTAAGCACTGGCTCCGCACACTATCATCCTGGGCTTGTGCTCCAAGGCCAGGCGCTCTACCTCGTCGAAATCTATGGTCTCCGTCTCCCTTGAGACTCCGTAAGGCACCACGTTGTAAAGCTGCCCCGAGAAGTTGACCGGACTTCCGTGGGTCAGGTGCCCTCCGTGGGACAAGTTCATGGCTAAAATGGTGTCACCGGGCTTCAAGACCGAGAAGTAAACGGCCATGTTCGCCTGAGATCCCGAGTGAGGCTGGACGTTCACGTGATCGCAGCCGAAAAGCTTCTTGGCCCTATCCCGAGCCAGGTCCTCTGCCTGATCCACAAATTCGCATCCGCCGTAATACCTCTTCGCCGGATAGCCTTCAGCGTACTTATTGGTCAACACAGACCCCATTGCAGCCAACACAGCAGGGGATACCACGTTCTCGGAAGCTATGAGCTCTATGCCCTCCCTTTCTCTCTTGAGTTCCGCCTCTATCACGGAGGCTATCGCTGGATCGACCTTCCTCAAGTATTCAAAAGACCCCACAAACATTTCCATCACTCCCTTATATTACGTTTCTCTCTTTCAATGCCTTCTCTAACCCCAAAAGACAAGGCTCAGTAACTATAGGCTGCCCCACTGCCCTGCGGGCACCATCTATGTCCTTGAGCCCGTTGCCTGTCACCACTAACGCGACCCTTGCATCCTTGGGAAGCTTACCTTCCCGCGCGGCCTTTCGGAATCCCGCAAAAGCAGTAACGCCAGCAGGTTCCCCAAAGACCCCCGTTGTCCTGGCCAGTTCCGGTATGGCTGAAAGAATCTCATCATCCGATACCGCCAGCATATCACCTCCGCTGCTTCGAACACCGTTAAGAGCCTTGGCCCAGTTTCGCGGTGCCCCAACGGAGATACTGTCCGCGACGGTGGATGCCGGGCTAAATTCCACCCTCGGGGCCCCTTCTTTGAATGCCTTGTATATTGGGCTTGCGCCCTCCGCCTGAACTCCCACTATATGAGGCACTCGCTCCGTTAACCCAAGCTTCACCAAATCAGAAAACCCCTTATACAACCCGCTTATTATGCAACCATCTCCGACAGATACGAAAACAAAATCTGGCGCATCCCAATTCAGCTGCTCCGCTATCTCCATGGCACAGGTCTTTTTTCCTTCAACTAGGTAAGGGTTTATCGCACAATTACGATTATACCAGCCCCAGCGCTCTATTGCCTCGGTGGCCAGGTCAAAAGCTTTCTCGTATGTCCCCTTTACCAAAACCACACATGCACCGTACACCAGAAGCTGGGTGATTTTGGCCACCGGAGCGCTTTCGGGAACGAAGATAATGCTTTTAAGACCTGAGACTGCAGCAAATCCTGAAAGGGAACTTGCTGCGTTGCCAGTAGAAGCGCAAGCTATGACATCCCTTCCGTAATCCAGAGCCTTTGCAACGCCAACAGCGCTGGCACGGTCCTTCAGAGAGCCCGTAGGGTTGCGACCGTCGTCTTTCACGTAAACTTCTTTTACACCGTAAGTTCTGGCAAGCTTTTGGGAGCTGTAAAGGGGTGTCCAACCTGCCGCAAGAGGAGGAATGTTTTCGTCTTTCTCGACGGGCAGAACAGCCTTGTACCTCCAAAGAGAAAAATCATCGTTTTCTCTAAGCTTTTCTTTCGTTATCTCCTTTGCCGCCTTCTCGTAATCGTACAGCACGTGAAAAGTCCCATCCAAGCCGCAGTCAGGGCACGTATAAAGGTTCTCTTCTGGCTCATATTCTTTTCCGCAAATGGCACATTTTAGCAATTGAGGTTTTGCCACTTTATTTCACCTCTTTCGCCAAGAGGGCACCGCGGGATATACCGAAATATCCCTCGCAAGCCTTCTGGAGATGCTCTATCTCTATGTATTCATCATCCACGTGGGCAAGGGTCTCCAAGGACCCGCCAAAACCAACGGTTGGAATGTTAGCCTTTCCGGCGTAGTAGCTTCCGTTGGTACAGAAGTAGTAATGGGATATTTGGGGGTGTTGTCCCACGGATCGAAGCCCTTCAAGGGCAGCAACCACGAAGGGGTGATCCTCAGGAAATATCCAGCCGGGGGCGAACCGTTCAGCTATTATGGGCTCTCCGGTATAGCACCTATCCTCCCCTACGGCCAGACTGACCTTATACCTAAACTGAGGGTCATCTCTTTCGACTACTGAAAGGAGATCTTTTACCTGCTCTAGTACTTCATCCTTGACTTCACCTTCCAGCAATCTTCTGTCAAAGGTGCACCTACAACGGTCAGGCACCACACTGGCCCCCGGATAGGGATACGAAATGATGTCCGTTACTTCAAGAATTCCCTCCCCCAACACAGGGTGTCTTTTAGGCATGAATCCATCCTCTATGGCGAGAAGGGCTTTGGTCATCTTCTTTATGGCGTTTATCCCCACGGAGGGATTTGAGGAATGGGCGTTCTTGCCGTAGGTCTCAAGGACCACCTCGGCTCGGCCCCTTTGCCCTCGCTTCAGAGTCAAGCCAGAGGGTTCACCTATAACGACGCAATCAGGCCTGCTTATCTTTGCTATCTCCTCCGACGCCACACCTTCGAAGCACTCCTCATGCACACATCCTGCAACGTTTATCTCCCCATCCAGCTCTCCTGCAAGGTCCTCCTTGACAAAAGCCGCAGCCAAAACCATGGCGGAAAGGTTGCCCTTCATGTCCGTTGAACCTCTACCGTAAATTTTGCCGTCCTTTATCTGGGCACCGTAGGGATCCACACTCCACTTGGACATGTCAGAAATTCCCACGTGGTCCATGTGCCCCTCGAAAAGTATCTTTCTCCCACCCTTGCCCAATACGACGGTACCTATCACGTTGCCGTACCTGTCAAACTCCACCTTGTCGTATCCCAGGCTTTCCATTTCCTGGGCTATCCGCTGGGCAACCCCCTTCTCCTCTCCAGAAAGACTGGGGATCCTTATCAAATCCTGGCAAAACTTTATTAGCCTTTCTCGTCTGCTTTCACTCAACACTAGACTTTCCCCTCCTATTCATGGCCCCTCATTATAGCCCGTTTTCTGTGGAAAGAATCTGCTCTGCTATGCCGTAATATCCCATGCACCCCAGATACATTTCCTCTATTTCAATATACTCGTCACTCACGTGAGCCAGGCTTTCCCTCGACGGACCGAAAACTATGGTGGGTATGGAAGCAACCCCTCCGTAGTAGCACCCGTTGGTCCCAAAGCCTGCCCCCTCGGCCAGCCGCGGTGGTAGCCCCGCCCTCGACAGGCCTTTCAGGCAGCTTTTAACGAAAGGATGATCCTCGGGCAAAAGCCAGGCTGGCGCAAAGTGTTCTCCAGATATGGCAGCACCTGTATAGCACTGGTATTCCGAAGAAGAGATCCATGCTCTTGCGTTTAAAGAAGGAATATGTTTTGCCGCTTCCTCCAGGAGGCGCTCCACTTGAAGCAGAACGCTGGAACGAGTCTCTCCAGGCAAAAGCCTTCTATCGAAGATCGCCCTGCAGACATCTGGCACTATGCCCGTGGCGTTTTCCGGATATGAAACCAGGCTGGTCAGTTCCATGATGCCCTCGCCAAGAAATGGGTCTTTGGCAGGCTTGAAGTTGTCCTTGATGAAGCTCACAAGACGCGCCATGAGCACTGCTGCGTTCACACCATAATCTGGCCTGGCAGAATGAGCCTGTTTTCCTGAGACCTCTACGACTATCTCGGCTCTGCCTCGCTGCCCCCGTTCCAGGGCAAGACCCGACGCCTCACCGGTCACAACGAAATCTGGGGCACATTTTTCTGCTACAAGCATGGAGGAAACGCCTTCAAATTTTTCCTGACAAACTGTGGCTGAAACCACCAACCGCCCACAAAGATCCTTAAGACGGTCTTCCTTCAAGAACGAGGCGGCACACATCATCGCCGCAAGGGCACCCTTCTGGTCTGTAGCGCCCCTACCGTAAATTTTGCCGCCCTCCAAGAATCCTCCAAAGGGATAGTGATTCCATTGAAAGGGATTTCCTACGTCTACGTGGTCCAGCTGAGCCTCAAAGAGAAGACATGGGCCCTTGCCGAAATCCATGGTTCCTATTACGCTGCCGTAAAAATCAACCTGGACATCATCAAAGCCCATGCTCTGCATGGTATCTCTTACGAAGGCCGCAAGGAGCCGCTCCTGGCCCGAAAGGCTTGGGATGCGCACCAGGTTACTACAAAGCTTCACTAGCTCCTCTTTTCGGCCTGAGGTTAGCATAGTTAGTTCTCCTGACTTTTAAATATGGAGATACATTATCTAATTGAAGTTTATCCTATAATATATTAATATCAATACGCAAAATCTTATCGAAATGATAGGTTTTTCTTATAGCTTGAACGAAGCAATGTCTCATTGCCCGGCATTAAGTGAAGCAAGAGGTGTACACTTTTATTTGAATAGAGGAGATGCCGTGTGATTACTTTCTTCCAATTGCAGACTTTCTGTGAGGTAATAGAAAGGGGGACTTTCAGTGCAGCAGCAGAAAAGCTGTATATATCCCAACCTTCCGTAAGCCAGCACATAGCGAACCTGGAAAAACATTTTGGAGTAAAGCTCTTCGACCGCCGAAAACGCAAGGTGCGCCTCACCCCTGAAGGCAGGGTCTTATACTCCACGGCAAAAGAAGTGCTGGAGCAATTAGACAGGGCAAAAAAAAGGATAGACGACCTGAGGTCCCTGGAGGCGGGGACGTTGAACATAGGATGCAGCCACTACGTGGACTCCCTGCTTTTATGGCAGGTGCTACCAGAATTTGTCTCCCAACACCCTAAAGTCAGCGTGAGCACTTTTATAGGAACTATAGAAGAACTGAAAAGCGCGCTTCTTTCCTCCGATATAGAACTTATCTTTGCAGAGAGGACCCCTGACTTTGTGCCAAGCTCGCAATTTTCAAGCAAGGTAGTGGCCTCAGAAAAATTAGTTTTCGTGGCAACCTCAGACCTTGCAGGCAAAAAAACGTCTTTTTTCACTCCAAAAGATCTGGAAAGATATCCTCTTATAGGCTGGCATCCATCATCGTGCCTCTTTTCATACCTAAACGACTTTCAGATGCAAAATCAGCTCCGCCTCAGGCGCAAGATCACCGTATCAAGCATTGAGGCAGCCAGAGAGCTGGCCTTGAAGGGGCACGGGATAGCCCTACTGAACCTTCGCTCCGTAGAGGATGACATAGCCATGGGAAGGTTGATAAAACTGGAAGTAAAGACCCCCCAACCGCTGAAACTGGACATCCTAGCCTTATTCCACCAAACCCAGGGCCTAACCTATGCAGGCTGGGAAATGATTAAATTCCTTGAGCGGAAACTACTATTTAATGAAGGTTCTCAATAATAAGATAGCCAAAGATGTAGGTTGTATGGAGAGCCTTCATGTGCTATTTTCATTGTGCCTCCGAGCTGAAGCTCCTAAAGGTCCAATCCTATGGAGCCCAGCCGAAGGGTATTCCTGGAAACAGGAGTGCCTCCCGTGTTTGGAAAGGAGGGATGAGCATGTTCATACGGGATGCCTCCTGGAGAAGCAAACTTTGACAAAGGGGGAATGAACATGCGCAAATTTTTTGCCTTCCTGGTGAGCGTGGCACTGCTAATGGCCCTCGCCCTTCCTGGTGTAGCGGCCCCACAATATTTGATGATGGCCACCACCACCAGCACCGATAACACAGGGCTTTTGAACGTTTTGGCGCCAGCCTTTGAAAAGGCAACAGGCATAGAGCTTCGCTGGACCGCCGTAGGGACTGGCAAAGCCTTGGAGTTGGGAAAAAACTGCGACGTGGATATCTTGCTGGTTCACGCACCCAACAAGGAGAAAAAATTCGTGGAAGACGGATACGGGGTAAACCGCAGGGAAGTAATGTACAACGACTTCGTCATAATAGGACCTCCTTCTGACCCAGCAAACATAAAGGGGCTTGACGTCATCTCCGCCCTGAAAAAAATCCGATCTCATGAAGCTTTATTCGTAAGCCGAGGAGATAACTCTGGGACCCATACGAAGGAGCTCAAACTCTGGAAAGAAGCAGGAATCAATGGACTGGACAAGGAAAAGTGGTACATACAGACCGGACAGGGCATGCTGAACACCATAAACATAGCAACGGAGCGCGACGGATACACATTAACGGACAGGGGGACCTTCATAAAATACGAGGCAAACCACAAAGGCACTCCTCCTCTCGTGATACTGGTCGAAGGAGATAAGCTCTTGCTCAACCAGTACAGTGTCATAGCTGTAAATCCAAAGCGCTGTCCCAAGGTAAAATATGACCTGGCACTCAAGTTCATCGATTGGATAACCTCCCAAGAGGGACAAAAAGTAATAGGCGACTTCCGCCTTATGGGAAAGCAACTTTTCGTGCCCAACGCTGCTGAACAGTAAGGCATTCAGGAGAGGGTAAAATGAACTACATCCTTGAAGGCTTCATAGGGGCTATCAATTTGCTTTTAACGAAAGATCCAGAAACCTACTCAGCCATCTGGACAACGTTGCGCATTTCCACCCTCTCCATAACTTTCACTCTCCTGTTGGGCATCCCCCTGGGATTTCTTCTGGGACACTACTCCTTCCCTGGCAAAAGGGTCCTTAGGACCATTGTGGACACTCTGCTCGCTCTACCAACGGTGGTAGTGGGCCTTTTGGTCTACGCGTTCATTTCTAGGAGAGGGCCTTTTGGCGAATTGGGGCTTTTATTCACCATACCAGGCGTCGCCATCGGACAATTCATCCTGGCTTTGCCAATAGTGGTCTCCCTTACTGCATCGGCAATAGAGGGAATGGATCCCAAAGTCTACCTGACCATCAAAACCCTGGGAGCTTCCAACAAGCAAGCGGCTATCGCCTCCCTGTGGGAGGGACGCTATGCGGTGTTAGCAGCTGCGATAACCGCGTACAGCAGGGTGATATCCGAGGTAGGCATTTCCATGATGATAGGCGGAAACATCAAATGGCACACCAGAACCATAACGACCGCCATTGCCCTGGAGACAGGAAAAGGGGAGTTCTCCATGGGGATAGCCCTTGGAGCCGTGCTCCTTGCCTTCGCCTTTTTCGCCAACACCTTGGTCTCTTTCCTGCGAAGGAGGGCCTAACATGAAAGATATTTTCAGGCTGGAAAATGTAATTCACCAGTATTCTGGAAGGACGGTCCTGGACATACAAAACTTCGAGGTGAAGGAAGGAGAAGCTTTGGCCCTCTTGGGACCCAACGGAAGCGGCAAGAGCACCTTGCTGCGAATACTGGCCTTTCTTGAGAAACCCACGAAGGGCAGGGTTTACTACGACGGCAAGATGGTAAATGAACCTTCGTTCGCCCACAGAAGGGAAGTAACCCTGTTGCTGCAAAATTCTCCTCTGCTCAAAAGGAGCGTGGAGGAAAATTTATGCTATGGTTTGAAAGTCAGAGGCAAGACCAGCAACATGCAAGAAAAAGTGAGAACGGCCCTCGAAATGGTGGGCCTCAACCCTCAAAAATTCGCCAAAAGGAAATGGTTTGAGCTTTCAGGTGGGGAGGCACAGAGGGTGGCCTTGGCTTCAAGGCTCATTTTGAAACCGAGGGTGCTTCTCCTTGATGAACCCACTTCAAGCGTTGACTCTGAGAGCGCAAAGGTCATGAAAGAGGCAATCCTAAAGGCAAAAAACCAATGGGGCTCCACCCTAGTGATAGTAAGCCACGACCTAGCGTGGATCTATCAGGTCACCGAGAGGGCCCTCTCACTCTTCAACGGCAAGCTCATAAACCACGTTCCAGAAAATGTGCTATCCGGAAACTGGGAACCCCGTAACGGCAGCCTTTTCGCCCTGAAACTTTCAGATGGCCAGATCATAATGGGAGCTGGTAATCCCATGGAAAGTTCAACTGCCCTACTGGACCCCAAGGACGTGATAATCTGCGCAGAAAAACCCGAGGAGGATTCTGCCCTGAACGCTCTTGAAGGGACCATAGTCTCCATGAACCTGGTAAGAGATACCGGCCAAGTACTGGTTAAAACCCTAGTTGGAGATAAAACCATCTCCAGCCTCGTCACCGAAAAATCCATGAAAAACCTCCATCTTCATCCGGGACTGAAGGTGTTTCTCCACTTCAAGGCCTCAGCCCTCAAGTGGTTACAATGACCTTTTTGCCAACATCAGTTTAATTGAAAAAACTTACAGATGACCATATAATATTTTGTACGCATCGTTAACTGAACCAAGGGAGGTTTTAAACTTGACGCATCAGGTAATGCATGAACTAGTCCAAAAATACCGCAGTACCTTTATCGGTTACTGGAAGGATTTCCACAAACACCCGGAACCAAGCCACAAAGAGGTCAGAACGGCCGCCAAGGTCGCAGAGATATTGAAAAACCTAGGCATGGAAGTGAAAGAGGGCGTGGGAGGCACTGGTGTTGTAGGCCTATTAAGAGGAACACAAACAGGCCCCACCATAGCCCTAAGAGCGGACATGGACGCCCTCCAGATAAAAGAGGAAACGGGCTGTGATTTTGCCTCCATGAACGAAGGAGTCATGCACGCCTGCGGCCACGATTCCCACACAGCCATGCTATTGGGTGCCGCCCATGTGCTTTCAGAACTCAAGGCCCACATAAGAGGAAACATTAAATTCATCTTTCAACCCGCAGAGGAGGACAGCCCCGTGGGTGGGGCCCCAGCAATGATTAAGGATGGGGTATTAGAAGACCCCAAAGTGGAGGCCATATTCGGTATCCACGTTTGGCCAACCCTGGAGACGGGCGTCATGGGAATAAAAGAGGGGGTAATGTCCGCCGCTTCGGACAGGCTTAAAATGTCCATATTGGGCAAATCCACTCATGCAGCCACTCCTGAATTCGGTGTGGACGCAGTGGTTATAACAAGCCAAGTCATATCGGCCCTGCAGACCATTATCTCAAGAAACGTAAGCCCTCTGGATTCTGCCGTCATAACCTTTGGGAAAATAGAAGGCGGAAGCAGGTACAACATAGTGGCAGACCGAGTAGACCTGGATGGAACGGTCCGGACCTTCAACCCGGACACGAGAAAATTGGTGGCGGAAAAGATATCCCAAATTGCGGAGGGCGTGTCAAGTAGCATGGGAGGAGATTGTATCGTAGATTATAAATGGGGGTATCCTCCCACCATGAACGACCCTTCAGTTACCCAAATAGCAAAAGAAACCATCTTGGAAACTTTAGGGGAAAACGGTCTCTATGAAATCTCCATGCCAAACCCTGGCGGGGAAGACTTCGCTTTCTTCAGCGAAAAAGTCCCCGCTGCGTTTGCGTGGTTGGGATGCAGACCCAAAGGCATCCCTCCAGAAAACTTCCCCAAGCTTCACAACAATAAGTTCTTGCCCGATGAGGAAGCTCTACCCATAGGGGTTACTTATCTCTGCCAGGTTGCCCTGGCCGCATTGGGGGCGTTATCCAAATGAATTTAGAAGAGCTTACAAAATTGAGAAGGGACTTTCACAAGTTTGCTGAGGCAGGCTGGTGTGAATTCCGAACCACGTCAATAATTGCGGAGACCCTTTCAAAACTCGGATATGAAGTGCAGGTCGGAAAGGCGATCCTGGACGAGTCATCCGTTATGGGCCGTGACGAATCAATAGTGCCGAATGAAATCGAAAGAGCCTTAAGACAAGGTGCCGACCCCAAATGGATCGAAAAGATGGAAGGCTATACCGGAGCATTAGCCGTCCTTGATACAGGAAAAGAGGGCCCCACCATAGCCCTGCGCTTTGACATAGACGCCGTGGAAGTGAGCGAGGCAAAGGACGACAAACATCGCCCATATAGGGAGGGCTTTTCTTCCGTAAACTCCGGAGCCATGCACGCCTGCGGCCACGACGGCCATGCAGCCATCGGTCTTGGAGTAGCCCAAGTACTGGCTGCCGAAAAAGACCTCTTACGGGGCAAAATAAAGCTTATCTTCCAACCCGCGGAGGAGGGAGTGAGGGGAGGCAAGGCAATTGCAGAAAAAGGCATTCTTGACGACTGCGATTATCTCTTGGCCCTGCACCTTGGCCTTGGCCTTCCCACAGGCAAGATAGCAGGAGGTGTAGCTGGGCTTCTTTGTACCACAAAGTTCGACGTGTTCTACAAGGGAAAGGCTTCCCATGCAGGAGTGGCGCCCAATGAAGGTAAAAACGCCCTTTTAGGTGCAGCCAATGCCGTGATAAACCTCCAGGCCATAGCTTCCCATAGAAAAGGCACATCCAGGATCAACGTGGGAGTCTTGCACGCAGGGGAAGGAAGAAACGTAATTCCTCCAAAGGCCATGTTCAAGGCAGAGACCAGGGGAGAGACGGAAGAAATAGCTTCGTACGTGTACGAGAGAGCCATGAAGATCGTAAAATCCTGTGCTTCCATGTACGACCTGGAATGCATCGTAAAGGAGATGGGTAAATCCACTACCGCAAAAAGCGACGGAGACCTGGTCGATTTGATATGCCAAGTCGCAGAAGAGACCAGGGAATTCAACAGTATAGAAAGCTTTTATAACATGGGAGGAAGCGACGACTTTTCATGGATGATGAAGAGAGTTCAAGAGAAAGGAGGGAAGGCGTCTTACATAGCTTTGGGAGCTGACATAGAGGCAGGGCACCATAACGAATACTTCGACTTCGACGAAAAAAGCCTGCTCAAGGGAGTAGTTCTCATGAGTCAGCTAGTAGAAAAACTAACCAACTCTGAAAGCTAAAAGAAAGGAGGATTTTACAAATGGTTCAAGAAAAGGAAAAACATGGTTTTTTGTATAGGATCATCAAGGGAATAGAAGTGGCAGGCAACAAATTGCCCCATCCGTTTTGGCTTTTCATGGGGCTTTGGGTCCTAGTCTACATACTGTCGGCGGTGTTCGCAGGAGCTCAGGTGGTAAAACCTGGAACGGACAAAACGATTCAAATTATAAACCTTATATCCCGAGAAGGCCTCGACTGGCAGCTGACTAGTTTGGTCAAAAACTTCTCGAGCTTCCCGCCCCTTGGACTGGTGCTAGTTATGATGATAGGCCTTGGGGTCACCACCAAAAGTGGCTTTCTTGAAGCTTTGATGAAGAGCATAGCCAAAGTTCCGGAGAAGTTCTTGATCTTCGCCGTCTTCCTGTTTGGAATATGTGGCAACCTGGCATCTGATGCAGCCATAGTCATAGTGCCGCCCCTTACAGGAGCTTTGTTCTTCTCCATGCGCAAAAACCCCATCTTCGGACTGGTTCTTGGGTACGGTGCTGTCTGTGCCGGATTCACGGCGAACCTTTTCATAGCTGGGACCGACGTTCTCCTTTCGGGAATATCCACCACCGCATACCAGATAGTGGTACCAGGAGGGGAAGTGTACCCCACCGCGAACTATTACTTCATGGTGATATCCACTCTAGTCATATCGGCACTAGGCGCCATCTTTGTGAGCAAGTTTTTGATGCCCTCCTTTGGCGCATGGGATAAAAAGTTCGACACATGCGATGCCGCGCTGGAAATGCACGGTTCTCAGGATTCAACAAAAGGCTTTGCTTTGACCCAAGAGGAAAGCAAGGCCTTCAAGAGCGCCCTTTGGTTTACCTTGCTATATTGGGCCGTCATGCTGGCAATGGTTCTTATCCCCGGTGGTCCCTTGCGGGATCCCGCAAAGAACACCATTATCCCCTCACCGTTCATAAAAGGCATGGTCCCCCTTATGCTCCTTTACTTCATACTTGTCGGTGTGGTTTACGGACGTAAGGCAGGCACGATAAAGACCGCAAAGGACATGATCGATAGCATGGTTTCAAGCGTAGGTCACATGGCAAGCTATATAGTAATAATTTTGCCCATAGCAAACTTCATTGCGGCCTTTAAAAAATCTAACATGGCCATAGTCATGGCAGTAAAACTGGCAGGATGGCTCCAGGACATGGGCCTTACTGGCTTTGGACTCCTCATCGCCATAATATTGCTTTCCACCTTTGTAAACCTCTTTGTCACCAGCGGCTCCACCAAGTGGGCCTTCATGGCTCCCGTTATAATTCCAATGCTCTACTACCTAAACTACTCTCCGCAGCTCGCGCAACTGCTCTACCGTATCGGAGACTCCTCCACAAACTCCATAACACCTATGATGCCCTATTTCCCCATACTGCTCGGCTTCGCAGCAAGGTACGACAAAGAGGCCGGAATCGGAACCATTGTGTCACTGGGGATTCCCATATCCCTGTTCTTCATGGCTGTGTGGATAGTCCTCCTCGCCATATGGTACTTCTTGGGACTCCCACTGGGACCAGGAGCCGGCATATTCGTAAACTAACTTGAACAAAGCTAAAGGGGCGCTCTGCGGCGCCCCTTTACTATATCTTTATTATGTGCTCTAAGATTATGAGCTTAAAATCACAAGTTCCTTTGGGAAGCTAGTAAAGCTTTGGCATCCTTCGTCCGTCACGAAGACACAATTTTCTATCCTTATGCCCACTTTGCCGGGTATATAAATGCCTGGCTCCACGCTAAAGGTCATTCCTTTTTGGAGAGGGGTCCTGTTGCCTCTCATTATGTATGGTGCCTCGTGTATAGCTATACCTATTCCGTGGCCCACTCTATTGTTGAAATACATCCCGTATCCCGCTTTTACTATAACCTTCCTAGCTACCTCATCTACGAACTCCGCAGTCACTCCAGGCCTTACATGTTTTTCCCCTTCCTCTTGGGCCCTTCTAACTATTTCATACAGTTTGCGGATTTCAGGATCCGGTTCTCCAATGAATAGGGTTCTGGTCATATCAGAGCAGTACCCCTCAAATCTGCATCCAAAGTCTATTAGCAATGTATCCCTCTCCCTTATTACTCCGTCTCCCCCGGTGTAATGAGGCATGGAAGCGTGCTCACCCCGAGCCACGATGGGCGGAAAGGAAGCGCTAGTTGCGCCAAGGTCGTCCATCAGCTCCAAAAGCTTGCGCCTTATCTCTTTTTCCTTCCTTCCCGGTCTTATGAAAGAAAGAAGCGCTTCAAGGGCCCTGTCAGTAATCTCTCCTGCCTTCTTAAGTTTTGCAATTTCCTCTTGAGATTTAATTAACCTGAGGGGCTCCAACATCTGCCAGCCGTTTACCAAATGCACACCGTGGCGATTGGCGATCTCCACAGCGTCCATTGCGGCAACACCATCATTAACTGCAATCTTTGTGCCTTCTCCAAATCCCCACTCTTTGAAGGCTCTCTCCAAAGCCTCAAAAAACCATTCTTCGTCAGCCCACTCGTAAATTTTCGTCCCCGATGGAAGGGCACGCTTAAACTCCTCGAGATACAGTTTGGACACCACTCCAAAGACTTCGCCTGTCGCAAGGAGAAAGACCCCGTTGAAGCGCTCGCACTTGTGAACAGAGAGCCCAAAGAGGTACTCTAAATCCGCCGATGGACCCATTAGCAGGGCATCGCAACCTGCCTTTTTGATCTCCAATGCTGCACTTGCCAACTTATTATTGAAGTTCAAATGCATTAACAATCTCTCCTTCATCTTTATGTTGCATTGAATGCTCGCTTTTTCTCCTGAAGACTTTGCCAAGCATGTAAGGCCAAAGCAACTCCGATGACCCCATAGGTCACAAACACCCTGAAATATTCACCTATCATGGCATCACCTATGAGGTTCTTACCCGCCAAAGGTGAAACTATGAAGAGGGTGTGAAAGAGCAAGGTGCCCAAAAGGGCTTGCCCAATGGTGGCCTTTCTTACCGAAGCGCCGCCTATCAAGATGGCAGCAACGGCAAAGGTCCCAACTTGAACGTGGCTGCCATATGTGTTTATGTTACCCAGGTTCTGCAGAAAAACAACCTGGCCAATGGCTGCCAGGACCGTAGAAAAGATGACGGCCAGGACCCTTACTTTATCAACCTGTATACCTGCCACCTCCGCTATGTGCCTATCCTGTCCCACTGCTCTAAACTCCTGTCCCAACTTGGTCTTAACAATGAAGCGTATCAAAAGGCAAACAGCGGCTATCAGCAAAAGGGTTACCACAGGAATGGCTACGGGGAAAACGAATCCTGGGATTTTAATTTTTATCTTCCATAGGTTGTCCAAAGCATAATGCATGGATTTTATATCTATGGTATTTCTAAGACCAATGCCCGTGGAAAGAAGCATGGACTTTACTCTAATGGGTATGAGGTTGCCCATGAAGTAAAGGCATATGAGCTGGTAAACTCCGTTAGCGAAGAAACCCAGTATTATTCCCGTTATCATCTCCTTACCTTTGGCGCGATTGAACAGTAGCCCCGTAAGCCATCCAAACAGGATAGCCATTGGTATTGAAAGGACCAATGTCACCAAAAGGCCGTTCAATCCCGACATCTGCCAGTTTGTTGTAGCTATGTAAGCAAACTGTCCAGCCATGGCCCCCAACACAATGCCAAAGTTTAGACCCATTCCGGCCAGTATGGGTATGATTAGAGAAATGACTAAGATGCTGTTTCTTCCGATTCTCGTAATGATCTCGTTCAGCAGAAACGGCAGAGAAAGTCCGCTGTAGTATCCTCCTATAATGCACAAAATCAGAAAAAACACAGGTACTGCGTTCTTTTTCAAAAACCATACTGGTTCAAAAGACTTTTGGGTATTACCTTTCATCGGACATCGCCCCCTATTTCCCGACGGGTAAGAGCATAGAGAATTATGCCGTTACTTATGATTATCCTTACTACTTCGGCAAGGTTATCGGCCACAATAACGTTAGCTACAGGCATGGAAACCACAAGAATGGACTGGAAAAGAAAACATCCTATTATGGCGTTCCAAATGGTGGCTCTCTTAAGGGTGGCTCCTCCAATAAGGATAGATGCTACTGCGAAAAAGGCCATGAAAAGAGGTGCCATGTACAACTGGATAAACCCAAATGTCTGGGCATACACCACAATTCCAATAGCCGCCAAAGCCTGAGATACCACCGAGCCTATTATGCGGTATCTATCGACAGAAAGCCCGCATGACTCAGCAAAACGGGGATTGGCACCTACTGTGGATAGGGCAACTCCCGTTTTCGATCGCATGAACAGCCAAACCAAAAGGCAAAACAATCCGAAGAAAAGCAAAAGCCCCGTAGGAACCTTAACTCCAAGGACACTAAAGGAGAGGAAGTTGTCCAAAACCTTGTCGAACCTATCTTGCAATGCTATGGTCACCCTCAGGCCGTTGCCTCCATAGGGCCATATCATCTCCGGGCTTTTGAATGGAGCTAAAAACCAGAAAATACACATAAGGGAAACAATTGAAAAACCAAAATAAGTACCTACCGTCATCTCCTGACCCTTTACCTTGTTGAGCAACAAACCGTAAAGATACCCAGACACCCCTCCCAGAACGGCACCAAGGCCTACAGCAAAAAGAAACGCTTCAAAACCCCTCATATCAAGCTCGATACTTAAAACTGCAGCTATAAGTCCGCAGGATATACCTAGGGGAAGCCCGAAATTGGGCCCCGTCCCTGACTGAATGGTGGGTATCATTGCCAAAACGAGGATCCCGTTCATACCAAACCTTGCCAGCACGCTGGAAAGTATCTGGTCCATCGGCAATTTAAGGAACAAGGCCAATACAACCAAAAACACTAGAAAGATTAAAATTATGGACCTTGCCAATCCAAAGCCCGCTGCTATCTCCTTCAGCCTATCAATAAAACTTTTATTGGCTCCATTATTGTTGTTCATTAGGATGCCTCCTTCCTATGGTGAGATAGCTCGCCAGCCATGAGGAGCCCAAACTCCTTGTCGCTTGCATCAACCGGCAACACTCCCTCGAGACGTCCCTGGTAAATGATGGCAATACGGTCACAGACGGATCTAAGTTCTCCCAACTCCGAAGAAGTCATTATTATGGTCATACCAAGCTTTTGATTCAACTCAACCAAAAGATCAAGGACTATCTTCTTGGCACCTACGTCAATACCCCTTGTGGGCTCTGAAACGAAAAGGATCGAAGGTTCCAACGTTAAAGCTCTGGCGATACAAACCTTTTGCTGATTCCCTCCGCTTAGCCTTCTTACCAATTGATGAGGTCCTACACATCGTATATCCAGCTCTTTGATCATTTTATTCGCATGTTCCCTAATGGATTTTCTATCCATGATCTTTACCAATCCCTTTGTGAGAAACTTGTTTTGGCTTTGCATTGCCTGGACGGCGATGTTCAGCTCAATGGACTCATCTAACAAGAGCCCTGTACCCCTTCTATCCTCAGATACGAAGGCCATACCGCTTTTCAAGGCTGAAATAGGAGAATTAAGTTTTATTTCCCCATAACCTTTAACCTCTACCCTTCCCCTTGCCGGATAAAGCCCCATTATTCCGTTTGCAACCCCTATCTTCCCGTGTCCCGCAAGTCCGCCTATGCCTAGGATTTCTCCCTTCATTACTTCAAGGGAAAGCCCTCTGACTCTCTCTCCCGGCATGTCCACGTACAGATTTTCTATAGTCATTGCGACCTCTGTCGCAGAAGAAGCTTTATGGCTTTTAGGTCTAATCTGCACCTTCCTACCCACCATAAGCTCCGCAAGCAATTCCACACTTGCATCCTTTGCAGCGAGCTCTGCCACTACCTCCCCATCCCTAAGGACGGTTATGTTGTCAGCTACTTCTATTACCTCGTCAAGTCTATGGGTTATGAATAGAATGGATATTCCCTGCTCCTTTGCTAATTTTTTCATAACCGACATCAAGGTATCGGCTTCCGACTCGGTAAGCACTGCGGTCGGCTCATCCAAAACCAAAAGCTTTAAGTTATCCTTGTCCAATTCCCTTGCTATCTCTACAAACTGCATGAAACTCACGGGTAATCCGGCCACAGGGAGCATCTCATCCAGGTCAAGGTCCATGCGCTTTATGGCCTTTCTCGCATCCTCTCTCATCCGGATAAAATCAAGGGATTCAAGCTTTTTCCCAAAAATTTTACTGGCCCAATTTTCCTTGGTAATCTCTCTATTTAATTTTATGTTCTCTGTAACCGTAAACCCTGGAAGCAGCATAAATTCCTGATGCACCATTCCTATACCCTCTGACATTGCTTGCTCGGGCGAATTGATCTGAACAGGCCGCCCATCTACTAACACGGTCCCATTAAAACCTCCGGTGTTAT
This sequence comes from Thermovirga lienii DSM 17291, assembly GCA_000233775.1. Lineage (NCBI taxonomy): Bacteria > Thermotogati > Synergistota > Synergistia > Synergistales > Thermovirgaceae > Thermovirga > Thermovirga lienii. The sequence goes on from CP003096.1 coordinate 1,822,956, forward strand.
GAATAACCGGCATGCCGAAGAGGATATTCATCAGCGTAGACTTACCGGCACCATTCTCACCAACCAGTGCATGTATTTCTCCATCTCCCACGGTTAAATTTACCGACTTTAATACCTGGTTCCCGAAATACTCCTTGCTTATATTCTTCATCTCAAGACGGGGTCGACTCATCGAAATCTCCTCCATAGCTGCCAAAATGCTGCAGGGCCACCAATGACAGCAGCCCTGCAGCTTGCCTTTCTATTTGACCTTTGTAACCTTTATTGCTGTTGAAAACAAAAAGAACATTACTTATCAGCGCCAAAGATTATGGATTCTCCAACAACCAAAAGGAAGTTGTCCGCCTTTTCGCCGGTGTCTTTGTTTTCGTAGGTCCTTATCTTGATTTCGCCTGCGTGCTTCCTCAGCAAGTCCTCCATATGGGCCCTGTCAAATCCTTTGACTTTGCCTTCCCCTACGTCGAAACCATACTCCGTTGCGGCATAACAGAACGCCATGTTAATAGGCACCTTCCAAGTGGCAAAGCGGCCGGCTCCACCACCTTCTACTATCTTTTCCTCAATTGCGTTTAGAATAAACTCCACATCTCCTGCCTTGCCCTCGGGGATCTCAATACCCAAAGCCCCCGGATAAGCGTGGTATGGGCTTGGACAGCACTGTTCGGGATAAATGGCCCCTGTTTTCAGAACGGACTTGATCAATGGTTCCTGCATGCCGCAGTTGGTGCTGAAAAATGCAGTGTCCTTCCCGTATTTTTCAACCTGCCTGGGGACATCCTCAAGAATGAACTGCTGCGCGCCAGCTATACCTGCATCTCCCGTGGGGTCAGGAGCATTGACGAACACCCACTGAATACCCCTTTTCTCGCATTCGGCCTTCATTATGTCCCGGCGCTCTGCAAGGAGGGGATAGGACATGTGACGAGGGAAGGATATGTGGACGAAAGTCTTGGCTCCCATCTTCTCAGCTAGCTCTATTATGGAGACGCCACGCATGGGGTTGTCCGTCTCAAGAACGATATCTGCTTTCTGGGCCGAGAGCATGGGGTCTTCGTGGGGGACTATGTTTATGAAAAACATATCAGGCCTGAATTCCTTGACCTTGTCGATAGCTGCTGCAGTACCTGGAACGCCTTGAACCAAAACTATAGCCTTCACGTCGGGATCAGAAGCCATGCTCAATATCTGCTGAATGGTGGTCTCCTGCTCGTCCATGAACTTGTCCGGGTAGGTGACGTGTATAACTCTGTCCTCACCATACTTTTTGATCATCTCCATTGCAGCCCTGTACTCCTCTTCACCCTGCGACGTGGTTCCCGTCATAATTCCAACCTTGGGTTGTCCCGCAAAAGCAAAACCACTGGCCGCTAAAACCAACATCAAAACCATAAAACACAAGGCAAGCTTTCTCATATTTAAACCTCCTTTGCTTTCCTGCACTGAGATCCCTGCATGGTCCCCTTCATGCCACTCTGCTCCTTACACCTTTTAGTTCCACCTCCCCTTATCTCTCATCTTGGATATGCCCAACTTTCATAACTTTATTGGCCGCACAAAAACTTCTTAATTGTCAATATTTTTTGCATGTGATATATTTGAGGTATATAAAAAATATACTGTTTTTAGTATTACAAACAATGGGACAATCGTCAAGTTGCGCCAGTTTTTAGTTTTGATGTATAAAGTATGCATCCGCAATTTTGCGTATTGAAAAACCTATGTCCGTATGCTAGTTTAAGATTCATGATTTAAACCAAGGGAAGAGGTTATCGAAAATGATGGGACTTTACGCTCTACGTGGAAACAAATCGCTGAGAGAAAAAGTATACGACTTCTTAAAAGGGCAGATGAACGAAGGGAAGCTTGTGCCAGGTTCGATAATAAACCTTCAGGAGATCAGCAAGAACCTGGGCATAAGCATGACCCCTCTGCGGGAAGCCTTGGTAAAACTGGAAGTGGAGGGCTTTATAACCATAATTCCTCGCAGAGGAGTTGTGCTCAACACCCTTACCCTCTCCAAGATAAAGGAAATTTATCGGGTAATAGGCTCCCTCGAAGCAGCAGCACTAGAGGACTTTTATCCATTGATGAACGAAGAAACCTTATCCAACCTAAAAGAACTCAACACCAAAATGAGAGAAGCACTGAAAAGCAAAGATTTCGACGGCTACATGGACATGAATCGCAATTTCCATGAAACATGGCTGGTAGGGTGCGGAAACGAGGAACTTTACAAAGTCGTCAAGTCCATGAAAGAAAGACTGTACGAATTTCCCCGCAACGTAGATTTGATCCTTGAGTGGGAGGAAGTGAGCCTTTCAGAGCACCAGATGATAATCCAATACCTTGAGGAAAAGAATATCCAAAAGGCCGTTCACTACCTGAAAGATGTGCATTGGAGCTACCAGCAGCAGGAGTTCTACATAAAACAATACTATGCCAAACACCTGGAAAATTTAGAGAAAATGAGAAAGGGCTTCCCTACCCTCTAACAAACACCAAAGAATCTATGCAGGAACCACCACGGGATGGCCTTTTACCTTCTCCACCATGACCGGAAGACCGTAAACTTCCTCTATGACACGAGCTGAAACCTTGGACCTTTCAATTGCCGAAAATATCTTGCCGTCTTTCATGAACAAGATCTTGTCGGCGAACCTCAAAGCAGAATTGATATCGTGGAGCGTCATTACGGCTGAGGTACCATGTCCTGATACGATGTGTCTTATGGTCTTCAATATTTCCTGTTGGTTTTTAAGGTCCAAACTGCTTGTTGGCTCGTCCAATAGAAGAACTTTGGGCTCTTGAACTAACGCCCTTGCAATGCTAACTTTCTGCAGCTCGCCACCGCTCAGCTCATCCAGAAACCTCAAAGAAAGCCCCTCCAACCCCAAGGTCTTGATAACGGCATCAGCTTTCTTTATGTCCTCATGGGTTGCCATCCATTTTATATGCGGCTTTCGGCCTAGCAATACTGCATCAAAAACCGTAAGGCGACCTGTTTCACATCTTTGTGGCACATACGAAAGTCTATAGGCGATCATTCTCCTAGACATCTTAGATATGTCTCTGTCTTCGACCATGATCGCACCCTCTTCCGGACGTAAAGCTGCGTACAGACACTTGAGGAGCGTAGTCTTTCCTACCCCATTGGGGCCAAGTATCACCAAAAGCTCCCCTGGGGCAACCTCAAAACTTACATTATTCAAGACTTGCCTGCTTTTATATTTGAAGGATACGTTACTGACCTTAAGAATCAACGTTTATACCCCTTTACTAGAAGATATAGGAAAACCGGAGCTCCCACGAAGGACGTCAAAATGGCCACCGGCAGGACCTGGGGCCTAAGCATCGTCCTTGCTATGGTGTCCGCAGCCAAAAGAAGCAAACTTCCCGCCACGCAGGAAGCTGGGATAAGGAACCTGTTATCGTCCCCTATGATTCGCCTTACCATATGAGGTGAGACCAAACCCACAAACCCTATTACTCCCACAAAAGATATGGTAACCGCTGTAACCAAAGATGCCACAGACATGGCGACAATGCGCACCACTTTTACGTTGACTCCAAGACTCCAAGCAGTATCCTCTCCCGAGTCGATAGCGTTTAAATTCCAAGTGTTGAGGATAAAAAGCAATATACACGACGCCGTTACGGAGGCCAATATAGCCAACTCTCTCCAGCTTGCTCGAGATAAGTCCCCAAAGGTCCAAAAGACCATGGATGCAAGCTGGGTATCGTCGGCGAAATACTGAAGAAACATTGTACCCGCGGAACAGAGGGACCCTAGAGCCACCCCCGCTAAGACCATACTCTCCGGCGAACCTCTTTTAATGTGGGCCACTATAACTACTGCTCCAGTGGCCATCATGCTGAAAAAAAAAGCAACAAAAGTGGCAAGACCTGGCTTGACTATGGTTACAGCATCCGAGGCAGAGCTCCTCATGAAGCCCGCCCCCAGGACCATCACGGAGAAAGCTGCACCAAAGGCAGCAGCATGAGATATACCCAAAGTGAACGGAGAGGCCAGGGGGTTCCTCAATACCGACTGCATAACAGCGGCGGCAGAAGCCAAAGCCGCTCCTGCAACTACCGCCGCCAAGACCTGAGGAAGCCTTATACTGAATACCACCAAATCCATTTTTTGTGACACGTGCCCACCAAACAAGGTCTTTAGCACATCCACAGGTGAGAAGTTAACAGGTCCTACAGAGAGGGACACAACCGCCAAAATTCCCAAGGCCGCGATACCTGCGATGATAATGTTTACTTTGTTCCGCACGTATCTTCCATAACCTTGAGGGATTACTCCTTCCTCGAGGTGCATCTTTACCACTCCATCTTTTTCAAATCTATCTTTTGGAAAGCCATGGATCCAAAGGTGCTGTTCAACTTCTCAAATGCTGCCCCACCCACCAAAAAACTGTATATTTCATCGGCCTTTTGAACGGGATCAACATCTTCAAACCTTTCAGGATAAAGAACCTTGCCAATATAGTAGGCATTGGCAAGGATGGAACCGTGATTTTGGGTGTACCAGTTATAAGGAAGCACTCCATAAATCTCCCCGTTTTTGACGGCCTTCAACGCTTGATACTGAGGCTCCGTTGCAAGTTGGTATAAGGCGTTCTTGTTTTTCTCTCCTTGGATTGTGGAAAGGTCTATAAATATTTTGTCAGGATCCTCTACCAGCAAGCTCTCTGGAGAGAACACCACCTGCTGATTTTGCTGCCCCCCACTGGCGGCTATGTTCGAGGCATTAACAAAGCAAAAAGGTGGATAATTGGGTTCTGTCGAGGTTATTCCATGAGGCCCCTTGTATGCTATACCCCCAACATAACAGGATGGTCTTTTGTCCTTGGGAATGTCAGCGGTTCTTCTCCTGAGGTCATCTACTACCTGATCAAAAAAGGCAATCACCTCTTGAGCCCTCTTCTCTTTACCTATGACCTTTCCCATTAACAAGAGGGCGTTATTCATATCTTCTCGGCGAGTTACCAGATGTCCGTAATTCAGCACCACCACTGGAATGCCTGTGCGGCTCTGGAGTTCATCGGGATCATACCCCGAGCCCCCGTAGGTCTTGAATATCACTTGAGGTTGGGGATCCAACGACAAAATGAGCTCAGGATTATCGTGCCCTCTAAACTCCCCAAAGAGGGGCTTTTCCTTCAGTTCCGGATGAGTTATGGCGTAGGGACGAGAATCAAGCCGATTCTTCCGTTTTTCCAAACTATCAACGCCAACAACTATGTCCTGCCCCTGAAGGTACACCAAATACCGCAAACACCCCGCCCCAGAGCATATTCCCCGATCAACGCTCTTTGGAACGCTTACCACTCTGCCCCAGGCATCTGTAATCTCCACTTTATCCTGGGCAAACCCGACCATTACCATCAAACTCAAAAGCAGTGCAAAAACACCTAGAGACACCCGCAACCCTTTAAGGACTTTGCGTATCAAAACATTTCACCTCTTTTCTTGGTGTTATTTTTATTATAATTAGTAATACTGGGCGAAGCAACAGCGCCTTTTATTGGTTAGTTTTGATCAACCCCTCTTGACACTTTTGACTCCTTTGACCAACTTCAATTAGTAATATTTCTTATTGAATGCTATTTATATTGAGACTAAAATACTATACTATAGTAGAATTCTTGTGGCCCAAGAAATTTAAATCCATAAATTGGTAGGGGACACGATCAATGCCCACTAACAATGAGAAAAAAGCAAAACCCATTAAAAAGATCAAGGTTCCTGGTCGGTGGTTTCGCCACTATAAAAAGTTGACATCCAACCTGAGCAAAAAAAGAAAGCTCCTGTTGGAATTGTCTTTGGAGCTTGTAAACTGCACAAACAAGGAAGAGCTATACGAAACATGCCTGAGGAAACTACAAGAGGGCCTGGGCTATGATAATGCCTATCTTTTGCTACGGGAATCACCAAGGGAGAAAATGAGGCTAATAGCCTATAGAGGGGAAAAAGTAGACGAGGAAGAAGCCAGAAGGGTCATAGATCATGGGATTGGGCTAACAGGCAGAGCCATAAAATGCAAAAAGCCCGTAATCTCAAACGACGTCACCAAAGATCCATATTATGTAAAAGGTAACGATAAAACCCTTTCAGAAATGGTCGTTCCCGTGATGTGCGATGAAATAATATGGGGAGTTTTGATCATAGACAGCCACAAAAAGGATGCCTTCATCAAGCTTGACGCCCAAATAGTACAAGTTTTCTGCAACTACCTGGCGTCCGCTCTGACCAGGTTATACCAATTGGAAAGGCTGAAATACAAAAGCAACATGGAAAGCGCCATTCTGGATATTGTCACTAAAGCCGCGCGAGAAAAGCACATAGAAAAAATTTGCCAGGATGTCGTTAAAGAACTCTCCAAGATGACCAGATTCACCCAAATCTACATACTCAAGACATTAGATGAAACCACAGGTGCTTCTCAGCTTATAGCTGGACGAGGCCCTGGGTCTTTTGACGAAATGTCCCAAATTGAATCGGGCCGGGGGCTCGTAGGAAAGACCATAAGAGCGAGAAAAACCCTCTATTTCCCTGACGTATCCCAAGCTCCCGAGTACGTAGAAGTGGACCAAAAGACCAAATCGGAACTGGATATTCCCATAATTCATGAAGATAAACTCTACGGCGTTCTCAGCCTTGAGAGTCCGGAGCTCGATGGTTTCGACCAGGGAGATATAGAGCTCATGGAGATATTGGCCAAGCATCTCGGAGTCCTTTGGGCATACAGCGATCTCTTAGAAAAGACCAAAAGAGAAGCCTTGAAAGACCCCCTAACGGGGTTATGGAACCGACGCCACTTTTACGACTGTGTATCAAAGGAAATGGATAGACACAAAAGACAAAACGACACCTTCTGCATAGTCATGGTGGACCTCAGCAAATTCAAGGAAATAAACGACACCTACGGCCACTCAGAAGGGGACAAGGTCTTGATCCAAGTGGGCAATTTCCTCATGCAAAGGATCAGAAGCAGTGACATTTTGGCTCGCTATGGGGGAGACGAGTTCGTAGCCCTCCTACCCCACACACAGAAAGCAGATGCCCAAATAGCTTGGAGCCGGTTGGCGAATGAAATACAAAGGATACCCTTGGGCGATCACGGACTTCACATAAGCTTCGAATATGGGATAGCCTCCTACCCAGAAGACGGAACGCGCGCTAGCGACCTGATAAAAGCCGCCGACGAGGCTTTGTACATACAGAAGCGCACTCAAAAGAAAGTGTTGCGCGCTGAAAGCAGGCCCAACCCTAACAATCAGCGCGCAACACATCTCTAACTCTCCTATATTTCTACAACCTTCCCTATGCCCTTCTCCTGGGCCTTCTGTAATATAAGGTTGGCAGTGAGCACATCGTGACTTGCTATGCCCATCAATACAGCTCCCCTTCTTCCCTCGCGGGGGGCCTTTACCTTGCCTGCACAAAGATCCCCCATGTCCCCCAGGATTCCATCCTCTTTTGGATAGCCGCGCTGGAAATAGACTCCCTGCTCTTGAGTCCAGAGATACTGATTCTTGTCGTCACACACGAACGCATCTGCCCTTGCCATTACTTCCGCATCGAAAGCCGAATCGTAATCCACCGCTATGGAAAGGCAGTCTTTCTTTAGCCACTGAGATTTAACAAACCTTTTGGGATTAGCCACTATGGGAGTGCAGGTAACCACAATGTCAGCATCCCTTACCGTCTCTTCCACTGAACCACAGAGCACCACTTCCAATCCTGGGAGGTCCTTGGATATGGTCTCCTTATACTTGATCCCCTGGGACTCATAAAGGTCGTAGGCTTTCACCATTTTCAAGTTGGAAAGAGCATTAGCGATGGCCACAGTGTTGGTCCTTCCCTGAACCCCCAATCCCACCACTGCCAGGACCTCTGACTCGGGGGACGCCATGTAGCGGGCACAAACTCCCGAAGCAGCACCTGTTCTCCACGCAGTTATCCAGGTTGCGTCCATTATTGCCTTTGCGAAGCCCGTTTCAGGATCGTTTAGGCACATTATTCCGGTTATATAAGGAAGGCCTTTCTCTTGGTTTATCGGGTATCCCGAAACCCATTTGATACCTGCTGCGTCCACTTCCCCCCCAACATAGCAGGGCATGGCGTGTATGAAGCAGTCGTGTCTTGGGTGTATGCCTATCTTGGCGGGAAGCTCCACTTTTCCCTCGCCCTTAAGCTTGAAGCCTTTTTCCACCACATCCATTATCTCCACTATGGATATTCCCAGCGACTCAATCTCCTTCATGGATATAACCCTTACCTCCACTGCCCTTTACCTCCTTTATGTGGGGTTCATGGCAAAACTTGCAGCCAGTCTTACCTCTATTCTTTCATGAAAGCCGAAACCAAAGAGAGGCGGTCAGCCTTCCTCATGAAAAGAGGCGTCTTGTCTTCCTGATAGCACGCAAGGTTCTCCTCAAAGGTCTTTTTCCCCTCTTCCCTGTACAAAATACCCAATGGATAGGGATCTTTTTCCAGGGCTTTCAATATGGCGGCCCTGCGGTCCGTTGGATCGTGGTCACCCTCATCAAGGACATAGGTGTTCTCCATGAACCATTTATAAGTGTTCACCTTATTGAAAGACACGCAGGGTTGAAATATGTCCACCAGGGCATACCCCTTGTGGAGTATGGCTTTTTTAAGTATCTCTTTGGTCTCATCCACGTATCCTGCGAAGGTCCTGGCCACGAACGTGGCTCCCTGAGCTATGGCCACGGCCACAGGGTTGAAAGGTTCCTCGGTGACACCATCCACTTGCACTGGAGTCTTGAGTCCAATGGGGCTGGTAGGAGAGGCCTGTCCCTTGGTCAGTCCGTACACCATATTGTTGCAAACTATGTTGGTCAAGTCAGGGTTTCTTCTTATGGTGTGAATGAAGTGGTTACCGCCCTCTCCATACATGTCTCCATCGCCACCTATAGCAATGACGGTCATGCCTGGATTGGCGGCCTTGAAACCCGTAGCGTTGGATATGGACCTTCCATGAAGACCGTTGAAGAAGTGGCATTTCATGAAGTGGGGCATCTTGGCTGCCTGGCCTATCCCTGAGAATATAACTACCTCATTGGGGGCAATATCAAGCTCTGCCAGGGCTTTCTTCAGAGCCTCCATTATCTTGAAGTCCCCGCACCCTGGACACCACTGAATATCTATTCCCTCAAGATCGAAATCCTTCCACTCCACTGTGGCCACCCCCTTACAGGATCTCCTCTAGCCTCTGAGCTACCCATTCAACGGACATCTGCAATCCCGAATAATGGAGCACCCGGTGCTGTATCTTTATTCCAGTCTCTTTCCTCACAAGGTTGGCAAACTGTCCGGTTGCATTCCCTTCCACCGCTACCAATTTCGTTGCCCTTTCCAGGCATATGGCAGCTTCTTGGGGAAAGGGCCACACCTGAGAGAAATGAAGCAAAGCTGTGTCATCTCTTCCTAGGACTTTCAGGGCTTCCTGAATTATAGGACCAGTGGATCCCCAAGCAACGATCAGGTTTTGGTACTTTTCATTACCCCAAAGGGTGGGAGGTATGGCCTCTTTTTTAAGGCCTTCAAGCTTTCTGAGCCTTTTTTCCACCATGTTCTTTCTTAAGTGAAAGTCTTCCTGTACGTGGCCCTGGGCATCATGCTCATGGCTGTCGGTTCCCACGAGTCCCACGCCAAAGCCCGGCACGCTCCTCGGGGAGATGCCATCCTCGGTTATAACGTAGCGCTGGTAATCGGGGCCTGATTCAACTATATGGCTTTCTATGGTCAAGTTGGAGGTATCGAAGGGCTCCACGTCGTAATACGAGTTGAGGAAATACTGATCGGTCAATACAAGCACTGGCACTTGGTACTTGGCCGCAACGTTGAACGCCTTCTGAGTCAAGTAGAAGGCCTCCTCCAACGTTCCAGGGGCATATACCACTTTTGGGAACTCCCCATGGCCTACATGCAGCGCAAAATCCAAATCCGCCTGTTCAGTGCGGGTTGCCATTCCAGTGGCTGGGCCTGGTCGTTGTCCCACATGAATGACCACGGGAAGCTCCGTTATGCCGCTCAAGCTTACCCCTTCCGCCATAAGGGCAAGTCCCCCGCCCGAAGTACTGACCATGGGTCTTGCCCCTCCATAAGAAGCCCCCAGGGCCATGTTTATTGCTGCTATCTCGTCCTCGGCCTGTTCCACGGCCACCCCAAAGTGACGGGCGTTCTTGGCCATGAAGGTCAGAACGCCCGTTGCGGGAGACATGGGATATGAGGTAAGGAAGTCACAACCTCCAGCCAAGGCTCCCAGGGAAACTGCATCGGTTCCGTTCAAAACCACACTATTATTTGATCTTTCCCCGACCTTCATCGTGACTGTTATAACATTGTCGTCCTTGAGCTTCTGGGCCATTTCATATCCTGCGTCAACGGCGCTTTTGTTTTTCTCTATTACGTCGGCTTTACCTGCGAAGCGCCCTTCAAAGTAGTTGTACAAAGTGGTTCGGTCTATCTCCATCAACCCCGCAACGATACCCGCCGCCAAGGTGCCGGCGTAGACCTTTCCTCCTAAGGTTTGGGCCCTTTCAAAAAGCTCCACGTCCACGAAGCGGCCCAACCCAGAAAGTTCATTCCCAAGCTCTTTACCATCTCCGATTATCGTCGTTCCATCATCGATGCGCTCCACAATGTTTTGCCTGAGCCCACTGTTGAAGGGGATAAGAATATCTATCCTATCCACCAAAGCATTTACCGGCTTACTGGAAACCCTTATCTCCGTGGAATTGTTACCTCCTCGCACTCGAGACATGTACTCCCTGCTGGCAAAAACGTGAAATCCCCCTTCATGAAGAGCCTTGACCAGTATCTCTTCCACCGTCTGAACCCCTTGACCCGCTGCACCGCACAGGACCAGGGAAATATCGTGATGGTTGGGCTTGGGAAGAACCACCATAGGGCCTCACTCCCTTACATAATATTGTAGGCAACTTTTTTTATGTTATACAATTCGGCAAGCGATTTTTCAAGTTCGCTCTCCTAATAAAAGGTGACCTTTATGCCCGTATTGTCGAACTGCCAGGCGGTTATTACGTTGTTGGCGTTTAGACCGAGCTGCATCCTTACAGCCATAAGAAGGCTGTCTATAATGTTTTGCCTCACATCGGGCATGTTGATGGCCTGCCGCACTCCTTTTGATATCTCCCTTTTGACTTTGTTGTCCCAGTCGGGCATGAAGAAATCCATGATATCGTCCCACGCCTTACCTGAGGCATTTATCCTCCCGTCAAAGGACGCTGCAGCCGTATAATCGAGCCTTCCGTTGCCTGCATCGTAAAATTGGAAAAGGATCGTGATGGTTGCATTATCCACTTCTATGTCGGGGGCTCCTGCCCTCCTCCACTGTCCCGCTGGTCCAAGCACCTTGTAGTAACCTATGAGCTCTTTCCCCTCGCTCTCGAACCTCAATATGAGCTTGACTTGGTTAGGAGCACATCCCTGACGGCTCATCTCAAAGCCACTCTGGGATGAGGAAGGACCAAAGGTTTTAAAGTCGTTTATCAGGAAACGATAGTGCCCCACTGCCGTTTTGAACTCTACATTGGGAACTTCCAAAGGCTGTTCCCCCCCAAAGGGAGGTATTATTTTGGATTGGTTCAAGTAGTTGCTGCTCCCCGACCACGTGTGAAGTTTTATTTGAAAAGCCCCTCCTATCAGGTTAAATACGTCCACCAGACTGTTCCAGACGAGATTTTTCTTTTCCACGACCAGCACGTTCATTACGGAAGAAAGGGGGTTCAATGTGCTACTGTCAGCGATGTAGACGTAGCTTGGGCCGTTCTTGGCCTCGTTGGGGACCTTGAAGTAGATAACTCCCGAGGACCAACTGGTGACCAAGGCTCTGACCTTCACTCCATCGTTTTCTATAACCACGGTTCTCAAGGGGTTTTGCTTTCCAAAACCAGTACCGGAAATGTATATTATTTCCTCTCCTTTTATTACCCTGTTAGAGCTTATTGAAACTACGTTAGGCCTGTAGCCGCCGGAAAGGGTCACTTCGTTGCTGTAATTGTTGTTTTCGTTGACCTCCTGGATATAACCATTCTGAGGGGGAAATTCCTCAAAACATGCCGAATCAACCATTACCCTGACTCTAAGCGTGGCATCCGATATTATCGCCTTATTTATCCTCAGCTTCCCCGAGATGGTAACCTGTTGGCCAGGAGCTAAAACCCTGTTGACCGCTATGGCATGGGATCTGGTCCTATCGCAATCCCAACGTCCAGTGGAGTTGTTGTAGTACTGAAACACAAGGTATATAGTTCCTTGAGTCGGAGCGTTACCTGCGTTTTTTATGGTCATAGAGACAGGGTACTCCATTTGGCTGCCAACCGAGACTCCATAAGAAGAGTTGATGGAGAACCTTTCGACCATCAGGTCCGGCATGGTAAGTTTGGGAATCTCCTTTATCTTCGCAGGCACCTGAGGGAGTTTGGGTACCACCTTGACCTGACCAAAAACAGGCAAAGCAACCAAGACCAACATCACACCAATTACCGCTCTGCTTATTAATTTGTTCATCTTTCTCACCTCTTTCTCTTCTTTCGGCTTCCCCTGAGGAAGCCGCAGCAAAACCGATAGCCTCTATTTGTCAAATTACAACTTTATTATATCATCACAAAATCTATCTGCCACATCGCACGCAAGGCAATGTAGATTATACGCACATTCAGGTTTATAATTTGTAATGAGAACATAGCGCTTTGATATCGGTTTAAATTGGCACATTATTTTTGCGAGTCTGTGAGAATAATGAGAGAAAAGATTGCAACTAAGATGGCTCGGATTTATTTTAGATTCAGCCCTGCAGTTAAAGGCAGGCTTAATATGTGGATTTTTACATACAGAATAAAACCAACAGGGGGGATTAAGTGATGAGAAAAATCCTTATGCTGGCCGTATTGGTATCATTAATGGCCTTCTCAGCCAATGCAGCTTCAGCCAGCGACATAGCTCTTACATCGGTGGGGCAGAGCCCCGACGCCATGATGGTGCGGGTCGTCCTTAAGAACATGAAAGTCCAAAACGATTACAACAACCTCATGAAGGCTGAGGATCTTAAAGATCAAAAGGTCCTGATAGCCGTAGTAGGAGGCAGCTCCAAGGGACTCGGCGCAGCAGGGATCAACAAGGAAGAAGAAAAAGAACGGGCTATAAAGCTCATAGAAGCAGCAAAGCAAAAAGGTATGAAGGTCTTGGTTATGCACGTTGGAGGAGCTGGAAGGAGAGGACAACTGTCGGACATGTTCATCGAGGCAGTGGTCCCCTACGCTGATGCTGTCATAGTGGTAAAGGGCGGCAATGACGACGGACTCTTCACAAAACTCTTGGAGGGCAAGAACGTCCCGATGATTGAGGCAGATTCTGTGAAGGAGACCGTCTCTCCCATGAAGGAAGTACTATCCTCCTGGAACGTTCTCTAGGTGAAAAGCCATGGAATGGTTCTGGCCTGAAGGCTTTTATGCCTTAGTAATGATAGGATCCTTTGCCGTAGGAGCATTCGCATTTAAACTTCCCATCGCAGTAGCCATGGGCCTTGCGGCCGTACTGGGAGGGCTTGTCGCAGGCGAAGGGTTGCCCTTGCGCCACTTGGTGGAAGGCACCTTCGGCTACATAGACACCATACTTATAATCTCCACTGCGATGATATTCATGAAAGTCATAGAGAGGATTGGCCTCCTAGAGGCCATGGCGGCGTGGGTCATAAGAAGGTTCAGGGACAAGCCACTAGTCTTGTCCCTGGGGCTCATGTTCATGATAATGGTACCAGGCATGATCACCGGTTCCTCCACCGCCGCGGTCCTGACTACCGGAGCCCTTGTGGCACCAGTGCTGCTTAAGCTCGGAGTTCAAATCCACAAAACAGCCGCAGCCATAGCAATGGGAGCCATCTACGGCATGATAGCACCTCCCATAAACCTACCTGCCATGATAATAGGAGGAGGCATCGATATGCCTTATGTAGGTTTCGGGATCCCTCTCCTGGTGTGCACTGTCCCTCTAGCCATCGTAAGCGCGCTCCTTTTGATATATCCCGGCCTCAAGGGCAAGGCTTCCGATGAAGCGGCCCTTGAAGAGGAACTCAAACGCATGGAGAAAACTCCCATAACCTTACGACTGTTTATACCTGTGCTCGTTCTTATTTTCCTTTTTGGCGGCTCAGGCTTTCTACCACCTATAGGAATGCCCCTTATGTTCTTGCTTGCTTCATTATCGGCCTTTTTGACTGGGGCGAAATGGAACCCTTTGGAGACTATAACGGACGCCATCGATAACGCCCTCCCCGTGATGGGCATACTCATGGGAGTGGGAATGTTCATACAGATAATGACCTTAACGGGCGTGAGAGGTTTCGTAGTGGTGTCTGCCTTGGCGCTACCCGCTTGGCTGCTTTACGTAGGCATAGCCACTTCAATGCCATTTTTTGGCGCTGTCTCGGCCTTCGGTTCTGCATCCGTTCTAGGCGTTCCATTCCTGCTGGCCCTTCTTGGCAAGAACGAAATTCTGGTAGGCAGTGCCTTAAGCCTCATAGCAGGACTAGGAGACCTTATGCCTCCAACGGCGTTGGCGGGCATCTTCGCAGCGCAGGTCGTAGGGGAGAAGAATTATTTCAAAGTCCTAAAATACTGTATTTTCCCCGGCGTCCTGACGGCAATTTGGGGAATAGCTATAATCATGGGCTCCTCTGTAATAGCCGGAGTCCTTTACTAGGGAGGTAGGCTGATGACCCTAATATATCGATGTATAGTTGTCTTCGTTTTGACCTTCGTAATAAGGTGCATGTTCAGGGAAAAGAACTTCTGGAAGCAGGTTACGGCAGCCATGGTCATACTTCCCCTTATTCTAAGGGTCCTCTTGATAAAGTAAGGGAGGTGCAGGTGCTATGAAATTCAAAATCAAAGGCACTCCCTTGACCGCTACTTTGCTGCTAATCTTGGTGGCCTTTGTAGCTTTTATATCAGCGAGGCAGTTCATGTCCATGTGGCAACCAGACGTTGTCGTGCCTGCGCCTGGATTTGAGAAGCACATGCTCTCTGAGTGGTTTGACGGAATAAAAGACACTCCCGCTGATACCCCAGTCTACATCCAAGAGGGGGAGGAACCGGGCGGTACAGTATTCATAATGGGAGGAACCCATGCCAACGAACCAGCTGGATCGTTATCCGCAGTACTCATTTTGGAGCGGGCACAGGTCAAAAAAGGACGCCTTATAGTGGTGCCTTTTGCCAATATGATGGCCTTCAGTCACAATTCAGCACAGGATGCCCATCCTCAGCGCATACATTTCACCCTGCCAGATGGTTCAACCAGGTCCTTCAGATACGGCTCAAGGGCAACCAACCCCATTTACCAATGGCCCGATCCGGACGTCTATATCCATCCTCAATCCAAACAGGAACTAGCTGGAAGCGAAATACGAAACCTCAATAGAGCACATCCAGGAACTCCCGACGGAGAACTGACTCAAAGGCTCGCTTACGCCCTCCGTCAGATGATTAAAAAAGAACACGTAGATTTGGCCTTTGACCTCCATGAGGCATCTCCAGAGTACCCTGTGGTAAACGCCATAGTTGCTCACGAACGCAGCATGGAGCTAGCAGCAATGGTGGCAATGGAGATGGAGATGGCAGGCATCCCAATTCGCCTTGAACCATCCCCCAAGAATTTGCACGGCCTTACCCATAGAGAATGGGGAGACTACACCGAAACCATGCCGATCCTTATGGAGACCGCTAATCCCAGCCAAGGCCGGCTCCGGGGCAAAACAGATGAGCACCTTGTGATTACCGGAGAGGACAAATTCTACAAGCGCGCAGCAAAACTAGGCCTGCTCTTCGTTCCCTATGAAGAGGACCAACCTCTGGATTTGAGGGTAGCAAGGCATGTTACGGCTATAATGTCCTTCCTTGAATCCCTGGGGCTCTACGAGCCCTCAAAGGAGGTGTTTGTAGAAGGGATACCTACCTATGAGGAAATCGTAGAAAAGGGTTTAGGCGCCTTTTTATCCCCCGTCACAGAAAAGGACAGATAAAAAGGCAAAAAATATAAGAAAGGAGTGTTGTTTATGAGAAAGTTCATCTACCTTGTCGCCTTGACGGCCATACTGGCTTTAGGGGCGACAGCTGCCTTGGCCCAGGAAATGGTGGTCAACGACGTATATGCCCCCAAAGGCATGGTCTCGTCCGCCCATGAACTGGCATCCAAGGCTGGCGTGGAGATCCTCAAGAAAGGCGGAAACGCAATTGACGCGGCGGTCGCTACTGCTTTGGCCCTTAACGTGGTGGAGCCTAACGCATCAGGCATCGGCGGAGGCGGGTTCATGGTCATACGCTTCGCCAAGACAGGAGAGGTAGTCGTCCTGGACTACAGAGAAGTAGCCCCTAAAAGCGCAACCAAGGACATGTTCGCCTCCGATCAGGCCAAGAAAGAAGGTTGGTCCAAGCTGGGAGGCAAGGCTGTAGGAGTCCCAGGTCAGGCCTTGGGGCTTTGGACCGCCCTTGAAAAATATGGCACCATGAGCTGGGCAGAGGTAGCAGAACCAGCCATTCGCCTAGCGGAAGAAGGTTTCACCATAGTTGAAATGCAGCAAGGCATCATAGCCGACAACTTGGAGAAGCTTCATTCCTTCAACGATCCAGCAAAAGTTCCCTTCCTGAAGGATGGTCTGCCCCTGGAGGCCGGTTCCGTACTTAAGCAGCCCGGCCTCGCCAAAGCGTTCAAGATGATTGGCGAAAAGGGCCCCGATGCGTTCTACAAGGGCCCCATAGGAGAAGCGTTCGTCAGGGCAGTAAACGCAAACGGCGGCAACATGACCATGGAAGACCTGGCAGATTATCAAATCGCCATAAGAGAACCCGTAATGGGAACGTACAGAGGCTACCAGATATACTCCACTCCTCCTGCATCGAGCGGAGGAACTCACATAGTAGAACTTTTGAACATCATGGAAAACTTCCCGGTAGCTTCCTGGGGTCACAATAGTCCTAAGTACCTGCACTACCTTGGCGAAGCCATGAAGATGATATTTGCTGATCGCGCTGCCTACATGGCCGACTCTGCCTTCGTAGATGTTCCCCTCAAAGGACTTACGAACAAGGAATACGCCAAGAAATTGGCTGCCAAGATCAAGCCCCACAAGGTCATGAAGGAAGTCTACGCCGATGATCCATGGCCATTCCAGAATGGAAACAAAGTCGCCATGATAGCGGGCACCGATGACCAGCACATTTCAACGAGCCATTTCTCTGTTGCCGATGCAGATGGAAACATCGTGGCGTCCACCAATACCATAAATTACTTCTTCGGCTCAGGAATAGTTGTTCCCGAATACGGAATAGTCGCCAACAACCAGATGGACGACTTCTCCTCCGACCCTGCGAGCGTGAACGCTCCAGAGCCTGGCAAGAGACCTTTGTCTTCCATGTCCCCAAGTATAGTACTAGACCCAAGCGGCAAACCGTTCATGACCATAGGTGCAGCGGGTGCCTGGAGAATAATCACAGCAGTCTCGCAGATAATAATGAACGTAGTGGATTTCGGCATGACCATGGATGAGGCCATAGAACAGCCCAGAATATTCACCTATGCCGTGAACGGCAAAGTTGGCCCCTTCAGGGTAGAGGACACCATGAATCCTACCACTATACAAATGCTCAGGCTCCGAGGCCATAACGTGGAAGTACGGCCCCGCAGCGGCTACTTCGGTACCGCCCAAGGAATCCTCTTCACCGATATGGGACTTGATGGAGGAGCCGACAGTAGAAGACTAGGAGTACCCGTAGGATATTAAGAATCATTAACTTCAAAAGGCGCGGGGGTGCCCGCGCCTTTTTTGTTTGTGTTTTTCGTTGCGCAATTTGGAGCTTTGTTAAATAATGCACTGTAGAACATGGGCACATGGGAGCGTGACTGAATGACACCACCTATCCGGATTCTTGTCACGGGAACCAGAGGAAAAAGCGGAATAGCACGGGGCATCAAGGAGGTACTATGCGCCTGCGGCATCAGGGCGTGGGCCAAGGTGACAGGAACAGAACCTTTAAGCCTAACTCCTCATGGAAACTACAGGATAATAAGACACTCTGGAGCACACGTTGAAGAGATGAGATGGTGGCTGCAAACACTTCCGAAAGATGCAGAAGCAGTAATACTGGAAAACAATGCCGTCTCTTGCGATCTGCAGCACCTTGCCTACAGATGGCTTAAACCTACTTTGACTATCTGGACCAACGCTTACCACGACCATGAAGAGTTATGGGGAATAGAAAAATCTGAAGCTGTAAAGGCCCTTGCAAAGGGAATTCCACCAAGGGGCAGGGTTTTATGTGGCCCGGATGTGTATGATGACCCCCTTGCAACGAAAACCTTGCAGAACAAAGGATGCGAAGTGATTCCTGTGGTGATTTCCTCGTCAGCCCCCCTTGAGATAAACAAAAGTTTCATAAAAGCCGCCTGTCATTTATTGGGAGTAACTGGAACAGAACTGGAAGAAGCATTGGAAAAACTGAAACCTGCCCCATACGACTTTGCAGTGCACCAGGTTGGCGCAAGCCCCAAAATGCTTGCGTTCGCGTTTTCAGCAAACGACCTGGAGAGCACCAACAATCTGTGGCAAAGCCTTAAGTGGGAATCCAAAGATACAACCCTATGGTTCAACCACCGGAAAGACCGCAGGATGCGTCTTTCCATCATGAAGGATTTCATAGTCAACCACCCATGGAAACAAGTAATTTTGACTGGGCCTTATCCCCTTGGCGCAGGATTTGGTTTTAAATATCTAGGGTTTGAACCTGCCGAAAAGGTCATATCCAAGCTGGGCAAAAGAACCTTCGGCATAGGCAACATAGCCGGACTTCCAATGGAGATCGCAAACACCCTATTGAAAAACAAAAAGGAGCAATGGCAAGATGAGCCCCTCTGTTGAACTTGGATTACTGTTTTTTGGCGTGGCGCTAGGCCTCATATGGACTGAGCGAACAGGTTTCTCCACTGGAGGGATAATAACTCCAGGTTTTTTGGCAGCCTCTGGCTTCAATTTAAGTGCTCTGTCAGTTGTAATCACTGTTTCCCTACCCATACTTTTGCTGTTGGAAGTGATCAACCTACGATTCGCCGTGTATGGGCGCCGAAGAGTGGGGCTGGCCATAGGGCTTTCCCTTCTGTTTTTTTGGTGCTGGAGCTTGGCCTTCCCTCTTAACGTGCCCTGGAGTGGCTGGATAGTACCGGGACTTTTGGCTTCTGACTCACAAAGACAGGGATTTCTTCCCACTCTTTCCGGAGCTTTGGCATGTGGGGCTTGCGCTACCTTGCTTGGGAGGCTTTTGATATGAGGGCGCTGATAACCTTCATTAAATGGGAACTAAGAACCTTACTCTTTGGCCAGGGCGACGAGAACCGAACCAAAGCAACCCTCATGTCTTCGTTAGTCGCTCTTTTGCTGGTGGGTATAATAATGACCGGTTCTCCGCCATTGAAAGGGCCGGAGATCGAAATTTGGGAAAAAGTGCGCTCTGCCCAAGACTTTCTTTACCAGGAACGAATGAAAATGGGAATACCTTCGGATCCCGATGCTGACCCTTGGAAAACTGGCCTTATAGGAGTGGAATGGAGCTCCATAACGACCACACTGGGCGATCTAAGGGCAAAAAGAACCTCAACTGACCCCCGTTGGAGCGTTGTCTTTTATCGCTGGTTTACGACTCTTGGACTGAAGGAAAAGGATTCCGTAGCTATATTGACCTCCGGCTCTTTCCCAGGGTTCGCCCTTTCAGCCATAGTTGCAGCGGAAAAGCTGGGGCTAGATGTGCTCTTGGTCCCCTCTCTGGGCGCATCCTCCTGGGGCGCCAATATACCGTACTTACCTATTACAAGCATTCTGAGGATACTGAGAAGTCATGGATACGTAAAGGCCGCTCCTTATTTCGCCACATTGGGAGGCAGTGGAGAATTAGGGCTTGACTTGCCTCCAGAGGGGATATACGCACTACAAAAGGCTGCCAAAGAGGACAATGTGACCATAATTAGTGCAAAATCCTTCGAAGAACTGCTGGAGCTCAAGTGGGCTAAAATTGCAGCATTCAACCCGAAAGCTATAGTCCAAATAGGAGGCAGTCAAGCCAACCTCGGAACCGACCCTGAGGTATTGACCTTGCAACCGGGCATATTAAGGCCCAAATCCGGAGTTTCGGCAGGCAACGGAATAATTGCCAAGGCACTGAATTCTGAAATCCCCGTGATCCACATGCTCAACGTAAAGGCTCTATGCAGGAAAACAGGTGTTCCCTTTGACGATGAACCTTTGAAAAAAGCCCCAAAACAAGTTTCCAAGCTCTTATCGATTGTCGGGCTTTTGTTGTGGGTTCTTTACTTATTTGGGTTCAAGCGCTGGATATTTGAGGAGGAAGGTTCCCCACATGCAAAAAGATAAAGGGACAACAAAGCAAAAACCAAAGTATAAGCCCCCCTTAAAGAATTCAGATTCCACCCTGATACTCGGATTCTTTTCCCTATGTCTATGGCTTTTTATCTTAACCCGGAGCAGACCGTTCTTCGCAGTCTACAGGCTCATGAATTTAGCCTCCGATACAGGGGACGGAGGATACCTTTTTGCTGCTGCTGGCCTCCTTGTGCTCTTCAACACACTAAGAGCCGTTTTCCTATACCTTGGGTGGTTTTTTGTAGGGGATGGCTTGGCAGAGCTGACCAAGAAAAAGAGCCTGGCCACCATCGTACCCACCGTCGCCATCCCCCTCTCATACCAGATTCTAGCCCTGCTGGAGGCATATGCTAAACCCCACTTCGGAGTACCCGCGATCATGGGAGTTTTGACCGTCATATTGGTTAGATTCCTGACTAAGGACGTGCCGGGAAGACTGAATTCTGCACTGGCCATCTCCATAATGCTATTCTCCTTTCAGTGGCTGGACATAGTTCCGGCCCTGACGGAATACGGCTTTGGCTGGGGTGAAATATCCATGGCCGTCAAAGAACTTGCTGTCCTAATGGACAGAAAGAACCTTCTGGACCTTTTGGGAATAATAGCTTTCCTTACGGTCCTATCAAGCGGACTTATAACTTCGGAACTATTGGTCCTTTCTACCTTGCAGATCAAGAGCATGCAGAAGATCCGCGAACAAGAACGACACCTTGCCCACCTTAGAGAGGAACACTTAAGGACTCGAAGCTCCAGGGAGATTCAAAACCTGGTACACGACCTCAAACGCCCCCTGACGACCATTGTGGGTCTCCTGGACGTTCTGGGAAGCAGCCCAAACTTCCCGCAAAACCACAAAAAACACCTTGATGTGGCCAAGGATGCCGCATTAGGGATGAACCAGATGATCTCTGAGATACTTTCCTCATCTTCCAGGAGGATAACCACCATAGAGGAAATAATTTCTTATGTGATGGCTCAAGTAAGCCCTCTAGATTTCCACAAACATGTCAAGGTGATTCTTGGCGAAAATTGCAGAGAGAAAAGGGTGGAAATGAACGTGGTGCGCTTCTCAAGGGCCCTAGTAAACCTGCTTGATAACGCCTCAAGGGCAGCCAAAAGCATCGAGCGAAAACCCCAAATTTTACTGGAAGCCCGCTGCGACAAAGTTTCAGTTACATTTATAATAAAGGACAACGGGCCAGGTTTTGATCAGGTCATAACTCCCGACTCAGGGTCCACCTGGAACTCCACTGGACTTGGCCTTGCGTTCACAAAAGAGGTAGTGCTCGAGCACGGAGGGAATATCTCCATGACCAATGCCCCCACTGGAGGGGGGATAGTAACGATCCATCTACCTTTGAAAAAGGAGGAGAGCCATTGACCATAAGCATCGGAGCTATTGACGACGATATATCCATACTCTACACACTAGAGGCCATGGCGCAGAGTGCTGGTTGGAACATAAAAACCTCAACGGACTGGCGCCAAGCTATAACTTGGACGCAACGCAAAGAAGTGGACCTGCTACTAGTGGATTATCACATGCCCGAGATTAGCGGGTTGGATTTGATTGAAAAAATTAGGAGCATATCCAAAAACATTGTGATATTGGTTCTCACCATAGAGGAATCTCCTACACTTGCACAGAAACTGCTCTCCTTAGGCGCTGATGACTTCATATCCAAACCCATACGGCTTGCAGACTTCACCTCGAGGATCGCTCTGCACTACAGGCTAGCAAGCTACCGAAGACTCCCAGGAATAGAGGAACCTCACAAGGGTATAAGCCAGGACACTATGAGGCTCGTCATTGCCGAATTGGAGGCCATAAGCCCGGACAAGGCAACGGCCCACGATATATCAAAACGCATAGGAGTCTCCTACCAGACGGCTCACAGATACTTGGAATACTTGGCAGGAGCAGGAATAGCCAATAAAGAACCCCTCTACCAGGACGGTAAGCCAGGAAGGCCCAAATACCTATACTACATACCTAGGTAGTTTTCTTTCCCTTTTGATAGCTTCCCTGAGGCACCTTTCAAGTTGAGCTTTAACGTGGCGATGTGGTAAAATAATGTTCGAAAAGAATAGGGAGGTGTAAGTCATGGAACTCAAGCTTACACAAGAAGAAAGGGAACTGCTCAGGGAGCTTTTGTCCTTCACCCTATCGGAACTCAGGATGGAGATAGCTGATACTGACAGCTCAACTTACAGGGAGAAACTCAAGGAACGTAAGGACATACTGAAGGGCCTCATGGAGAAGTTGGATAAAGAGGAATGAGCCTGAATGAAAAGATCATGGCTGATTGCGGTTGTTGTAGTGATAATGAGTTTTTCTTTGTTGGTTCAAGGGGGAGAGAGTGTTGTGAAAAAGCCGAAGCTGGACACTATACCTCACGCAAAGGTTGAAACGGCGACCTTCGCGATGGGTTGATTTTGGGGGCCTGACGCCCTGTACGGGAGTCTTGATGGGGTCATATCCACTCAAGTAGGTTACGCCGGAGGCAGCACACAAGACCCTACTTATCACAATATTGGAGACCATTCGGAGACTGTGAAAGTCACCTTCGATCCCGAAGTAATAACTTATGAAGAGCTTCTGGAAAAATTTTTCCAGAATCACGATCCCTTTGAAGCTTCATTTTCTAGGCAGTACCGCTCCGTGATTTTCTACCATGACGATTCCCAAAGGGCTAAGGCCCTCGAATACATAGAGGCCCTGGAATGGAAGACGAAAAGAAAGGTCATGGTTTCGGTGGAAGAAGCAGGGGCTTTTTATCCAGCGGAGAACTACCACCAAAAATATTACCTCCAGATGCACAAGGACATCCTGGCGCAATTTCGTAAGATCTATCCTTCCTTTCAGGACATTGTGGCATCCACGGCAGCAGCGCGAGTGAACGGGTATCTTGGAGGCTTTGGCCTAAAGAAACCCCACATGTCCGACGATGAGCTGAAAGAGTTGATCCGGGAAACTATGAAAGGAGATTAACTCGTGTCCTTTGGACTGCTGCGCACAAAATTTCCAACTAAGGGTCTTTCTGTATTTATCCTGATGCTAGCGATAGCAACAATTGCCCCTTTCGCAGCAGCAGAAATACCCTCCAAATGGGAGGGCAATTACATTATAGCTGCAGAAGGAAGGGGTATAAAATGGTTGTACGATCCATCAAAAATAGAGAAGTTATCCTATGATACAAAAGAAGGTTCCGTAATAAGGGCCGTCATTAAGATAGAAGCCCTTCATCCCTTCGTAACTGAATTTCAGGAGCTGGAGATAGACCCTAGAAACCGCATATTTCGACTCGTAACTGCCGAAGCCTACGACGAAGCAGAAAATCTGGTTGACCTTTGAATAATTCCGCAAAAGGCCGCCGTGTGGCGACCCATAGATCCTAACAAACTTGAAGGACAAACAATAGAGACGATACTAAAAGCCATAGAGAAGTGAGGAAAACACGCGCACTAATGTCAATTTATATCGTGTATTTTCCTTGTGAGCTTTTTTAAACTATCCTGGAATCTTTCCTTCCTTTATCATGACCTCCTTCACCTTCGCCTAGATGCCCTCTCTCTTGTAAAGTTCTCTGAGTTCCTCCAGGCTAGGGAAAGATATGGCACCACTTGGGCAAAGGTTAGCGCAGGTATTACACCCCACCTGACAGTCATAAAAACTTGCTACAGAAGGTTTACCATCAACCCATTGGAACACCTTTTTGCCGCAGTTCATACACATACCGCATCCAATGCACTTCTCCCTGTCCACCGTCGGCCCCCAATTGACCTTTTCTCTCGGATAACCTGCTAACCACGGCACAATAATGTCCCCCTTCTTGATTGATGAAAGGTATTCAGCTAAAAAGGCATCTCCCAGGATCTCCCCAAGGGTACGACCAGGACATTTGCCGGCGCCCTATGGCTGACCCTGAAGGCACAACTACCCACCCTGAACATTTCCGACCTTCCCACCCCCTGGGCTCCAACTATGATCAGCGTTGGTTTCTTCTCCTCAGCCTCGGAGATGAACTCGTCTACCACCCTTCCCGTCCTCATTGAAACTTCTACATCTTTAACCCCTTTATTCCTTAAGGCCTCTGCCATCTCCTCAAGGCGGCTGAGCTCCAACTCTATGATCTCTTGTATCCTTCCTTTTGCCACCACCTTCTCCAGAAGCTCTATATTGCTTCTTTCGTGAACATGCAAGATGGTGACCCGTTTCAACGCTCCTTCCACCTCTTGAACCAAACCTTCCAACAGTCTAAAGGCATTATATGAATGATCGGAGAAATCTATGCCTATCATCACGTGCTCCAGAGGTTCCTCGAAGCTTCCATCTTCTTTGGATTTGCACAGGAACATGGGCACAGGGCATTCCTCCAGTACCCTGTAAGCCGTCTCACCTAAAAACTTTGTCTGAAACTCCCTTTCCCCTCTTGACATGATCAGAAGAGAAGCCTTAAATTCATTCACCTTTTCCACTATTGTGTAGAAAGGAATTCCTTTTTCCACACAAACACCCACGTTAAAACCTCTATCCTGCAGCTCTTTCACCTGGCTTTTTAGCTTTTCCTCATTTTCTCTGTCCAGAGAGGATACACCCTTTCGTTCATCCAAAACATGGAGCAAAAGGACCTCTCCCACCTTTTTAGGAGGGAATTTGCCCAGAGCCTTTACCTCGCAGAAGCTTCTCTCCTTTAGGTCCGTGGCCAATAGCACCTTCTTCAGCATCGCCGATCCCTTCCTTCGCAGAAAGATTAGCTGTTTCTGTGAAGATTTTACCACGTTTTAGCGTTACATAAAACACGGGACCGCTATTTAAGGGGCCCCGTGTTGGTTAACTTTCCGAAAGAGCTTTTTTGCTCAGCGAATTACGAAAACAGAACAAGGTGCTTTGTGTATGATGGTCTCTGTAACGCTGCCAAGCATCATCTCCAGCAGCCTGCTTTTACCCTTGGCTCCCATGACCAATAGGGAGGGTTTCTTTTCCTCGGCGTATTTAAGTATGCCCGCTACAGGGTGGTCCTCTACTATGTGAGCTTCCACAAAGCTAAAACCCTTTTCCGCCAGGTTTTGGCGTATTTGTTCTATTTGTCTTTTTTCTTCCTCACTTATTTCCTGGATCTTTTCTGTGCTCATGTACTCCATGGCTCTCGTGTCGTGGACGTGCAGAATGTCCAATGTAGCACCAGGAATGTCTCCCATCTTCTCCAGGTACGAAAGCGCCTTTCCTGCTCCCTCGGAAAGGTCTGTAACGTAAAGGATTCTCTCAAATACGCTGTTACATGTAAGGGAGTAGGAGGCTTCCTCCTTTCCTTCACAAGGATAATTCCTCAAAAGCAAGACCGGCTGCCTGGCGTGATGGAGCACGTTTTCGGCTACACTGCCCAAAAACAGCCTCTTAAACAAATTGGAGCCCCTTGAACCCAACATAACAAGAGAGTAATCTTCTTCCTCCAACCTGCGAAGGATTTCCTCTGTGGGATTTCCCTCCTCCAAATAGGTTTCCACCTTTGCGACACCGGCCTCCACAAGGCGCTTTTTCCACTTAGTTAGTGTCTCTTTGGCGAACTCCACAATCTTAGGATCGCCGTACGTATCGTGGAGGTCCACTACGTGCATCAGGTCAACCTGCTCTACTCCTGCTTTTACCATGTCCGAAATGCAGGAAAGGTAATTTTCCATTTTATGAGTCAAAACCACTGGAAAAAGAACTTTTCTGAACATTATCTACACCTCCTTGAACCAGTTTCTGGTCTTGAGGCAGAAGCGCACCAGCATGAGCATCA
Organism: Thermovirga lienii DSM 17291; assembly: GCA_000233775.1. Lineage (NCBI taxonomy): Bacteria > Thermotogati > Synergistota > Synergistia > Synergistales > Thermovirgaceae > Thermovirga > Thermovirga lienii. The sequence continues at coordinate 1,849,230 of CP003096.1, forward strand.
CTGGAACCTCTATCAAAACTCCTACGACCGTTGCCAGGGCTGCTCCAGAAGAAAGACCGAACAACATGGTCGCTGTGGCAATGGCAACCTCGAAATGATTGGATGCTCCTATCATCGCAGCTGGCGCTGCATCCTCGTAACGGAGCTTCAAGAGCTTAGCCAGGAAGTACCCCAGGGCAAAGATCAACGTAGTCTGAACGAAAAGCGGTATGGCTATCCAAAGAACGGTCAAGGGATTTTGCACTATGATATCTCCCTTGAAGGAAAAGAGAAGAACCAACGTCACCAGCAGGGCTGTTATGCTCACGGGCGTCAGGTAGTGGAGGAAGTTGGACTCGAACCAGCCGTATCCTTTGTGTTTTATGATCCACTTCCTGGAAAAGTACCCTGCTACCAAAGGCAAGGCCACGTAAATAGCCACGGAGAGCAAGATGGTTTGCCAAGGAATGGGCATGGCATTTACACCCAAAAGGAACCCTCCAAGGGGGCCATACAAAAAGAGCATCGTCAAAGAATTTATGGCCACCATTACAAGGGTAAGGCCGTTATTACCTTCCGCCAGATATCCCCAAACCAACACCATCGCCGTGCATGGAGCTATTCCGAGCAATATCGCTCCAGACACATAGCTTCTCCAAAGTTCCACTTCCTGTCCTGTCTTTATTATCTCAGTTCCAGGAAGGAAACCTTTGAACAGCACCCCTAGGAACAAATAAGCTATGAGATACATGGAAAAAGGCTTCACTGCCCAGTTGATGAAGAGGGTCAAAAGCACTGGTTTGGGAGTTTTACCAGCCCTAAGCACCTCAGCGAAATCTATCTTTACCATTATGGGATACATCATGAAGAACAAACAGATGGCTATGGGAATGGAGACCTCATAGACCGACATGGAATCCAGCGCCCTAGCAACCCCTGGAGCAACCCTGCCAAGGATTATCCCCGCCACGATACACAAAGCAACCCATAGAGTAAGGTATCTCTCGAACAACGAAAGCTTTTTCGCACCTGCCATGAATCATACCTCCATCACAAGTTCTTGGTTGTAGAAATTATCGAAAGGATCTTTACTCGAACCACAGTCTCAACCTTCCGACGCCCTCCACGAAGAACAGGTAGGAACCATCGGGCATCTTTCCTGTCTCCTCGAAGAAGTCCATAGCCTCCTTGCTTATCCAGCAGGTTACTTCCTCGCCCTGCACTTCGTAGGGGGTAAAAGATTCGGTATTTTCCGGTTTTCCCAAAAGGCCCGCCGGGCCTCTATAGACCATTCATCAGCCCGCTATGTTGGTTCTTACTACTATGCAGAAATGTCCGCCGTGTTCTTTTACCTGCTGAAGCCAAAATCTGGATATCATCCTGATAGTTCTCACCTGCCCCACCTCCTCTTTTAAGTTGCATCTCAATCCTCTTGCATAACGCTTTCGGGCAGGGTCTTCACGAAATCCCTTATTTCGTCCCTTACCCTCCTGAAGAAAGCCAAAACTTCCTCTTCGCTGCCCTCTGCCCTAGCAGGATCATCAAAGCCCCTGTGAACCACCCTGGTATCTCCTGGGAACACCGGACAGGTGTCTTTGGCATCGCCGCAGAGAGTTATGACCACGTCGAACTTCACGTCCAAAAGCTCCGTGACGTTTTTACTTCGCTGGTTGGAGATGTCCACTCCTGCCTCTTTCATGACTTTTATGGCAAGGGGGTTCACCGTGCTGGGAGCCGTACCAGCAGAGTAAGCCTCTATAACATCTCCCTTTAACGCTTTTGCCCACCCTTCAGCCATTTGACTTCTACAAGAGTTTCCGGTGCATAAAAAAAGAACCTTTGTTTTTTTGCTCACTCCAGCTCTACCTCCTGACGATGTTTTTTTGATGCTCTTGGAGAAAATCCTTCAATGTTTTTACGATTTCATCCTCCGATGGAACCTTCCCTTCATAAAGAAGCTGTCCTTCTACTGCCAAACTAGGTGTTATAGCCGTACCGAAGGCCAATATCTCCTCAAGCTCCGACATTTTGATGATTTCAAAATCCACTCCCAAGGAAGAGGCCGCCTTTCTGGCCCTTTCTTCCATGGCAAGACAGTCTCTACAGTTGGCACCTAGGACTTGGATCTTCAGGACCTGACTCTTGGCCTCTTCTTGCGCTCCACAGTAAGCAGCATATTGTTGGGATATCTTCTTTTTGATCTCCTTATCAAGGCACGCCATGAAAGGGCCAAGACACTCCAAATCCAAGGAGTAGTAAACTTTAAGCCCCTCTTTATGATCTTTCACGATACCGCTTTGCCTTAAAACACCAAGGTGCTTGCTCACGTTGGTCCTTGTGCAGCCAAACCAGCCTGCTATCTCCTGGACGCACCGAGGCTGGGCTGCAAGCTTCTCAACGATCGCAAGCCTTACTGGGTGGGACAGCGCCTTGAAAATTTCAGCTTTCTTCTCCAAAAGGGAACTCACAGATCTCAACTCCTTCTATGTGAAATAGTACTCACATAGTTACATATATGTCAAGAAAAAAAGGCGGACTCATAAAAAAAGCCCTCTTCACTATTGCGAGAGGGCATTTCGAATGTTAAAACACCGAAATTAACGACCTGACCATAATTTGGTGCAGTGTCAAAATCAAATTCTGGGCCTGTAGACCAAAACACTGCATGGGGCATGGGCAACTATCTTGGCCGCCACACTTCCTATAAAGAACCTCTCCAGGTTCTTCATACCCCTGTGCCCCACTATGATGAGCTGGTAATCTGTATCTTCTTCGGCTAGCTTGACTATCTCGTTGTAGGGAACTCCCACTATCATTGAGAACTCATGGGGGAAATCCTTATTTCCTGTCTCCGCTGCCGCTTCCTCCACCATCTCCCTGAATTCTGCCTCCAAGTCTCTTCTGAACCTCTCGTCGTACTCGATGGGAACCGGCATGCCAGGAAAGGCGGTCAATGGATGCTCCTCGTACACATGAACGAAATGAAGCATCTCAATGTTTTCTCTCTTTGCATACTCGAAGGCATACCTCATAAGTTCCCTGCTCAAAGCGCTGCCGTCGATCGCCACAAGGGCCTTCCTCATAAGATTCACTCCCCTCTTTGTTTTTCTATGCTCCACTCTAATTAATTACTTCATCTAATCTAACAAAAGTATAACCCTTTTCAAGCAAAATGGGTATTGCTAGCTTCAATCCCTCGGCCGTTTCCCCCTCTGGGTGGTTCATGTGGCATATTATTACGTCCCCTGGGCGAGCCTTAGAAACTGCTTCTGTAACCTTTTTTGACGAAAAGGTTGCACCTCCATCGCCCAATATGCTGTAACCTACTGGCTTCATGCCGAGGTCATAAACTATTTGTACAGCCACATCATCGTAATAATTGGTACCGGAACGATAAAACCCGGGCCTTGTACCAGTCAATTTTTCTATTGCCCTGGCTCCTTTCTCCACTTCCTCCCACACTTCCCTTACGCTTGATGTACCTTTTATGCCGTACGCTTCCTTGCCGTTCACCGAGCAGGGCTTATGACGAAAACCGTGGTTTGCTATCAGAAATAGGGGGTTTTTCTCCAGGTTCTTGGCTTCATCGGGGTTGTCTCTGATCCATCGCGCATTCAAAAAAAGAGTGGCCTTTATGTTGTTCTCCACAAGAAAATCTACGAGCTCCCTGTCGTAGCCAGAACCGCCCTTTCCGCCGCAGGCATCCAGCGTCAGCGCCACCTGAAGGCCTGAAGGATCAAAACGGGTGACCACACCAGGAACGTCTTGCCCCCAAAACTTAGGGGTAAGGTTACCATAGCGCTTATTTATCTCCTCCAGCGGTAAGGGGGCATTGCGACCTGCCTCAGTTTTCAACAACTCAACTCCAAAGACAAAAGCCCCCACCACTGAAAGCAATACCAGAAACCTCCAAAAGCGCAAAAGACCGGTCACCTCACCAAATAGTCCAACCCAAGTTCCTTGAGCTTCTCCCTAGTCGGACGGCCATTTTCGTCCCATCCTCGGGCCTGATAATACTCCATGAGCATCTTATCGTAATCGGAAATGACGCATTCTGCCTTTTGTGCGTACTTCCCAAAAGCAGGCTGGCTTAAAATTTTCTTAGGCAAAAGGTCGTCCTCTTTGCTTACCCCTTCTCGCACGTTGAAGGCCCTTTGGGCGTTATATGCCCTTTCTCCAACCTTGAGAAGATCTTCGCCTGTAAAATCTTCGCCCGACAACGCTGTCATTAAATCTGCCAAGTCATCTACAGTTACTCCAGCATAGACATAGAATTTGCAAAAGCCCAAGATATCTGGCATCATTCCAAAATCATGAAGGAGCTTTACGGCTTTTCCCTTGCCCTCTTCTTCATACCTATCCACTTCATTGGGATCAGGCAGGCCATAGGAGATAAGGCCAAAGTCCATCTTTCCTGAGTCCCAAGCCATTCCCTCAATAGGGTGGATGTGGTTCATTCCTGTGTTGGCAACACCGTAGGACAGCCCCAACGCTTTGCCTGAACGGGGGTCATGGGCCGGTCCTTCAAGTCCTTTGACGTGGACCGCAAGCTCTTGTGCCCCTTTACCAAGCTCGGACGCTGCTCTTTTTACCCCGTCTGCCAAAAGATCTCCAAGGCCTTCCCTCGAAGCTATCTTTCTAAGGAGCTTCAGTGTCTCTTCCATGTCCCCCCATTCAAGAGGGCTTCCCTCGTTATCGCTGGGCTTTAGGATTCCCTTTTCAAAGCAGTCCATGGCGAAGGCAAGCACCGAACCAGCCGATATGGTATCAAGGCCAAACTCGTTGCAGAGCCAAGAGGCATGAACTGCTGCATCCACATCTTCGTTGAGCAGGTAAGCTGTAAAGGTGGTCATGGTCTCATATTCGCATCCCTCATGACAAGGGGTCATCCATGGCCCCTTGTCAACCTTTGCCTTCCTGCCGCACCTCAAGATACATCCCTTGTAACAAGGCCTTGCCGACACGAAATTGTTCTCCTGAAAATGCTTAAAGAGCGCTGCGCCCTTGCCCCACGAATTGGCTTCCCAGTTTTTGGTAGGGAAATCCCCCGCTGCATCTGCCCTGGCAAGCTCTCCTGTTGTTCCCTCTTGGGCCCATATGGCATTTCCCGGGTCGCTTATCAGCCTTCGGCTTATATCTCTACACAGAGCCATGAACTTTTGGGCTTCACGGATGGGGAACTTTTTCTTTCCCCTCACTGCCACGGCAAGAAGGTTTTTGGATCCCATAACAGTTCCTGCACCACTTCTGCCAGCAGCCCTTGAAGCATCACCAAACATGACCGACGCAAACTTAACTAGGTTCTCTCCGGCGGGACCTATACAGCCTACTTCGAAATCGCCGCCCAGCTCATCTTTTATGGCCTTTGTCTTCTTACTGGTGCTCAGTCCCTTCAGAGCAGGCCATGGGCGAACCTCCCAGCTTCCTTCATCTATTATCAAAACAGAAGGTTCTTCTGCTCTCCCTGTTATAACCACTACATCTATCCCGGCCTTCCTTAAAGCAGGCCCAAAATCGCTTCCGCTCCTGGATTCTCCCCAAACGCCAGTTAGAGGTGACTTGAAACACAAATCCACACTGCCGCACCCTGGTGCACCGGTACCTGTCAGTGGTCCAGTGGCAATTACTAGCGGAGCCTCACTGCCTAAAGGGTCATATTTGGCCTCTGTTTCCTTTAAGATTATGTCCGCAGCAAGCCCAGCTCCTCCCATGAAAAGGTTCAAGGCTCTCTCTTCTGCTTTCTCAACAAAGCATGTGCCAGTAGAAAGGTCTACCCTCAACATCTTTCCAAATACAGATTTCAATCCCTGCATATTTATCCTCCTCTCGGCCGCATCAACTTTCACGGAATAATGGCGGTAGATATGAACAAAATATCGCTCCGACGAAGGCTGCCTCGTTTGAAGCGAACCTCGCCACCAAGGAAAGTCATATCCTTAGGCACCCACAAGGAGACGCCACCCTGGCTTATGAGCCTGTAATTGTCTTTTTCCCTTGGAGAACCGCCCTGCACGAGGGCTTCTTGTCTGCTGCATCAGCCACCGGTTCTAACTACCACAACATATGCTTCGTTGCCACTTTTCCTGAAGAACTCTAAATCTTCAGCCTTCAAAACCAGGCGCTCATCGTTTTGGTTTTTCACCCTACGTCCCCCCAATCTTGGCGGCTGATTGCTTTTTAGCATACCACATCTTTCTCTTACTGCATCACTGCCAACACAAGCACAGCTACCCAGCTAGCGCGCCCTTCCTGCTTTAGTACCCTAGAGGCCTCGAAAATGGATGCCCCAGACCTTACAACATCATCCAAAAGCACAATCCTTTTTCCTTGGACCTTTACGCTCTTTGAAAAACCGTAGGCATTAGACACCGCGTTGAATCTCTCCTTTGGATTGGGGATCTTCTTTAGCTCAGGCACAGGCCTTTTTTTAATGAATGCCTCTTTGGCTAAAGGAACTCTGGTCCTAATAGTCAACTCCTCTGCCAAAATCTCCAATGGCTCCTTGCGGTTTCTACCGCCAAAAGGTGGCACAAAAACCAAAATATGGGGACTTATCTCTAAAAGTTTGGGAGCTAACAGGGCTGCTATTTCTTTCACTGCCTTGTATTCTGCTTTATGCTTAAACCTCTTGAAGAGTTTTTCGAGGTCCGAAAGGTCTGCTTGAAGGATATTTCTGCACGGCCTTATAACTCCCAGAGCATATCCCTCATCCCAAGGCGTCTTACCAGGGAAGAATTTTTTAAGATCCTCCATGGGGTGGCTTTCTCTTGGCGTTTTGGTTGCAGCAAGACGAAGGGCATCTTTTCCCAAAAAATTAACGACCTGATCCACAGCATCCATAAGAAGCCGCTTTTTCTTGCGTTTTTCTTCCTCGAAAAGGGTTACCTGGACCATATCCCTGGGGATAAGGTCTTTCAAGGTGAGCCCTACCTTCCTGTACAAGTAGCCCCGCTTGTATATCTTCTCCAGTGCCTCCTTTGCCGCTTCGACTAGGTCGTGAGTGCAGTCAGATGGGACCTTCAGTTTTATGTTCGCGCTGTTATTGTACTGAGGAAGGTCCGTCCTGTAAGGGTTTGTATGAAGGGATACCTGCAGGCTTTTGCACAAAAGTTTTTCTTTTCTGAGGATGAGGGCAGCTTCCTCTACGTGCTCCAACAGGGCCACCCATATTTCTTCCAATTCTCTCACAGGGTGCCTGAAACTTGGGGCAATCTGTATGGATTTTCTGGGCTGACGCTCTGCCGTGAAGGGGTAGCACACCACTCCTCTCAATTCTTTCCATGTGGACCATACCAAGGCAGGAAAATTTTCTAAAATCCATTTTTCGTCGGAAACAAAAAGGTCATAACCTGAAGTCAACCCTATTGAGCGGAGTTTACCGGCAGTCTTTCGTCCTATACCCCAAACCTCCTCTATGGGTATCCTTTTAAGTACCTCTTTGGCCACTTCTTCGGAAGATATCCAGAACACTCCTTCGTGAAGCTCTTCCCTTTTGGCTATGTACCCTGCTGCCTTGGCTAAGGTCTTTGTGTTTCCTATGCCGATGGAAACAGGAATGCCTGTTTCTTCTTTGATGAAATTTCGCACCTGTCTGGAAAAGCCTACCGGGTCCTCTTTATGAATGCCCGTTAGGTGAAGGTAGGCTTCGTCTATTGAAGAAACTTCAACTTCAGGGACCAAAAGGTGAAGGCACTTCATGACTTTCCGCGACATTATGCGGTAGTACTCGTGGTCGCCTTTTAAAACCACAACACGATTTTTCCGGCAAAGGGCCTTTACGGTAAAAAAAGGAACGGCCATACCTATACCTAGTGCCTTTGCCTCGTTGGACCTTGCTACTACGCAGCCGTCGTTATGGGAAAGCACAATGACAGGCCGCCCTTCAAGAGACGGGTCCCTGACTCTCTCGCAGGAAACAAAAAAATTATTGCAGTCGCATAGGGCTAAGAGCACAAATTATCGTTCCTCTCGTGATATTTTCTCCCACTCGGTGCTTATTACAGCCATGGATTGGCCATCTTTCTCCCCGTATATATGGTGGCGACATAAAATAGAGCAAGAATTTTTGTCTATCCCCACCTCCGAAATCACCGAATCTCCATAGAAAGCAGGCCTTTTGAATGCTATTTCAACTCCTTTGGGTTTGTATTCTTTTAATATCTCAACAGGAATGGTATCCAGTGCCCACCTTAGATAATGGACATTGTTGACATGGAAGTTCATGTCCAAATCGGTGACTGCGACCTGGATAGTTTTCTTTACGTCAACTTTCTCCGGCAAAAGAAGCTCTTGGAAAGAAACCTCCAAATTTTCATCCTTATTTTTATCGTATGCCTCAGGCATGACCCTGTCCAGCCTCAAGGGCCTTCCCCTGTTCATGTCCACTACCACCCAAGATGTCTGAACGGACAAAAGTTTTTTGCCGTTACAATCGAGCATCTCGAAGTTTCTCAAAGAATACAAGTTTTTCTCTGGGCGGTACCAGGTCTTTATGGTAACCAAGTCGCCTCTTTGGGGCATGGTCTGGATTGTCATCTTGAAGCGATGAAGCACCCATGTTTTGCTTTGCTTTAAAAGATCCGCAACTGAGACTCCAACTCTCTCAGCATGGTCATCGGCAATATCCTGACACAAGTTCATGGCACCTGTAAGCTTTAACCTTCCCAAGGCCCCCGCCTGGGAATAGCTGATTCTGAAGTTATGTTCGTACAATTTAAGTAGCCTCCTTTGGAAGTTCCATCTCTTTTCAAGTTACGTCCATATAATTGTGTAAAATTAAGAGCCAAGGCAAGGTCTCTGGTTTAAAATGGTAAGCGGAAAAACAAACCCAAACCGGAGGTGACCTTGCAATGGCTCAGTACAATATTACCATCGACTCAGAATTACTGCATCAGTTATTTTTGTCGGACAGTAAGGATTCTGGAGTATCTAAGTTATTGGAGTCGGTATTGAATCAAGTTCTTCAGGCCCAGGCAACAGAACAACTGAGAGCAGAGGCTTACGAGCGGACAGAGGAAAGACGAGGGTATCGCAACGGAACATACCCGCACAGGCTTACGACGAGAGTAGGGAGCCTTGTTTTGAGGGTGCCCAGGCTTCGTAATGGCAAGTTTTCTACGGAGCTTTTCAGCAGATATCAGAGGAGCGAACAGGCCTTTATTTTGGCTTTGATGGAGATGGTAGTAAATGGGGTATCAACCCGTAAGGTATCTGAGATAACCGAGGAGTTATGTGGAGTAAGGATATCCAAGTCAGAGGTGGGTAGAGGAATACGAAGAAAAAGCTCCTAAGGCGATGAGGATTTTGGAAGAGGGATTTGACGATGCTGTGGCGATATTGTCTTTGCCGGAGAAGTATCGTAGGCGTTTGAGGGCGACCAACAGTGTGGAGAGATTGAATGAGGAGATAAGGCGTAGGGAGAGGGTTATACGGATATTTCCAAGCAGGGAATCGGCAGTAAGGTTGCTTGGCGCAGTTCTTCTTGAGATAGACAACAAGTGGGCTGGTGGAAGGAAGTACCTTGATATGGATGAGTACTATGAATATCTTTCACAACAGCAATCTAGATCAAGCCCTAAAATCTATTGCCTTTAACAAAAAATAAGAAAAATGCATAAGACCATTACCAGAGACCAAAACAAATTTACACAAAATATAGGGCTTGACCTGGAGTAAAAATCCTAATCCTCAGTGAGTTTTTAAAACTTTACGAAAAACTTGTTTCTTAAACTAAAAGTCACCAGCCTAGTTGATAGTGATATTCCATTCGATTTATTGCAAAAGAGCCTTTGCTTTCGGCTTGCTTTGCTGTTTATCATTTCAAGCTAGCAGTCTCTACCATAGCTTTTAATTTTACATTCACCCCTGGAGGTGTCACTCTGATTACCTATGTTTTCTATACTTCAGAATATTTCATATCTAAACGTTGCCTACATTCTATTAATTTCGTAGCGTACCATTTTATATTTCGACGCGGGTCAATAAACCTCAAGGGTTTACCTTCTCCAAAAAAGTTTTCATATTTTTTTTCAAACTCTTCGATTTCGTCATGCGGGCATAAACCAACAAAAACATCATCGTTTTCTATTTGCAAATCCCCTCTGCTCGAAGGCAGGCGCCATTCTCTTTCCCACGTAAAATCAACAGCGCCATTAGTATACAATTTTTCTCCGAAAACTGTAACTAGCGGTATAAGAAACTTGGCATCCTCCGGGTGCGTTTCTATTAAACTAAATAGTGCTCTTACAACTCCATCTTGATCCCCTAACCAATTGTTTATGTATATCACTGGAGAAACACCTTTATTTTTCAACTTATCTTTACTAAAGACCAATCCATATGGTTTCAAATCAACATTTCTCCCCTTTATTTCCAAAAGACAATGAGCTTCACTTAACGGCGTCTCTGTAAAACAGATCGCACTAAAATATATGTATTTTTGCTCATCCTCTAAATTACCTCCAAATCGAACATCGCTTATACTAAGTAGTGTCCATTATGATGGTGTAAAATTGATGGCTTGAAGCAGGAGAGCCACCCCTCCCTCTGGTAGATAAGAAGTAGCTTAATCTTAATCATCAGGAGGGAGAAAAGATGGCTCACTACCAGGTTACCGTAGACTGTGATCTCTTGCAAGGATTATTTATTCGGGATGATGGATTGGCTCGGTTGGTGGAGAACATCGTGAATCAGATACTCGATGCTCAGGCTACCGAACAACTCAGGGCCAAGCCATACGAACGTACCGAAGAGCGGCAGGGGTACCGCAACGGGTATCGGGATAAGCTGCTCAAGTCTCGCGTAGGAGAACTTACGCTTATGGTTCCCCGTCTCCGGAGCGGGCACTTCTCCACGGAGCTTTTCGAGCGGTACCAGCGGAGCGAGCAGGCGCTCTTGCTGGCCATGGTCGAGATGGTCGTGAACGGCGTATCCACCAGGAAGGTAAGGGCGGTTGTTGATGAACTATGCGGCACGGAGTTCTCCAAATCCACCGTATCCAGCCTGTGCAAAAGACTGGACGACATCGTAAAGGAGTGGAACGAGCGAGATTTGAGCAGCCAGGAATACCCATTTCTCCTGGTAGATGCCATTGTCATCCGGGTGCGTAAAGGCGGCCGGGTACGGCTTTCAAGCGTACTTCTCGCTACAGGGATCAACCGGGAGGGATACCGGGAGATTTTAGGGCTTATGCTCGGGGATAGCGAATCAGAGGCTGCTTGGTCGGAGTTCTTCGGCCGGCTCAAGGAGCGCGGTCTCAAGGGAGTGGACTTGGTTGTTTCGGATGATCACAAGGGCTTGATCAATGCGATAGAAACCCACTTCCAAGGAGCGACATGGCAGCGGTGCCAGACCCACTTTATCCGGAACATCCTGGACGCCTGTCCTAAGAGCCTCCAGGGCGACCTGCACGGGCGACTGCGGTTGATCTTCGACGCGCCGGATATGGAGACGGCCAGGCGGTTGCTGAACGAAACGATAGAGGCCTTTGGCGCCCGGGCGCCAAAGGCGGTAGAGCGACTTGAAGCTGGTTTCGAGGACGCAATGGCGGTGATGGCACTACCAGGGCGCTACCGGAAGCGGCTGCGCACCACCAATGGAGTCGAGCGGCTCAACCAGGAGATCCGCCGGCGGGAGCGGGTGATCCGAATCTTCCCTAACGAGGAGTCGGCTGTGAGACTGATCGGAGCAGTGCTTGTAGAGATCGACGAGGTGTGGACCACAGGAAAGCGCTACTTTGATATGGCAGAGTATTGGGAGTGGAAGGCTAACACAGAAAAACAGCAGAAGGAGGTGAATAATGCCGATACCCAGGTAAATGTAGCTTAAAACGGGGTGATCTTATCTGCCAGAGGGAATTTACACACAAATTTGGACTTGACCCTTATACTATCTCTTCCTGCAACAAGTTTTCTTTTATCCAAAATTTCTTTCAGCACTTCTTTAGCTTCCATTTCTTCATGGTCCCTTGTGAGGTGAACTAAAAAGGGGGAAATATCTCCTCTAAAAAAAAGAATATCCGTAATATTCCTCATGTTATACCTCCTCTTACTTATCTTGATCTGCTAAGCTAACATTGTTTAATTAAAAACCAGGTCAAGCGGTCAAGTCCTATATTTTGTGTAAATTTGTTTTGGTCTCTGGTAATGGTCTTATGCATTTTTCTTATTTTTTGTTAAAGGCAATAGATTTTAGGGCTTGATCTAGATTGCTGTTGTGAAAGATATTCATAGTACTCATCCATATCAAGGTACTTCCTTCCACCAGCCCACTTGTTGTCTATCTCAAGAAGAACTGCGCCAAGCAACCTTACTGCCGATTCCCTGCTTGGAAATATCCGTATAACCCTCTCCCTACGCCTTATCTCCTCATTCAATCTCTCCACACTGTTGGTCGTCCTCAAACGCCTACGATACTTCTCCGGCAAAGACAATATCGCCACAGCATCGTCAAACCCCTCTTCCAAAATCCTCATCGCCTTAGGAGCTTTTTCTTCGTATTCCTCTACCCACCTCTGACTTGGATATCCTTACTCCACATAACTCCTCGGTTATCTCAGATACCTTACGGGTTGATACCCCATTTACTACCATCTCCATCAAAGCCAAAATAAAGGCCTGTTCGCTCCTCTGATATCTGCTGAAAAGCTCCGTAGAAAACTTGCCATTACGAAGCCTGGGCACCCTCAAAACAAGGCTCCCTACTCTCGTCGTAAGCCTGTGTGGGTATGTTCCGTTGCGATACCCTCGTCTTTCCTCTGTCCGCTCGTAAGCCTCTGCTCTCAGTTGTTCTGTTGCCTGGGCCTGAAGAACTTGATTCAATACCGACTCCAATAACTTAGATACTCCAGAATCCTTACTGTCCGACAAAAATAACTGATGCAGTAATTCTGAGTCGATGGTAATATTGTACTGAGCCATTGCAAGGTCACCTCCGGTTTGGGTTTGTTTTTCCGCTTACCATTTTAAACCAGAGACCTTGCCTTGGCTCTTAATTTTACACAATTATATGGGCACAACTCCCGATCACCCTCAAGCATGGCACTTGCTATATAATCAACTGAGTTATTATAAAAACTGAAAACCTCTTGGGAAGGGAGCATCAATACAGGCAGTGAACGCAAAAAGGTCGTTAAAGCAAATGCCAATAAGTATTTGGGTGCTCGGGTTGGTAAGCCTTTTTATGGACATCTCGTCCGAAATGATTCATAGTCTACTCCCTTTGTTTCTTGTTGGAACCTTAGGAGCAAGCACTATTACTGTTGGGCTTATAGAAGGCCTTGCTGAATCTACCGCCCTTATCGTAAAGGTATTTTCAGGGGTGATTAGCGATTACATAGGGAAACGTAAACTTTTAGCCGTTGCGGGATATGGCCTAGCAGCTTTGACAAAACCGCTCTTTGCCGTAGCACCTTCCGTATCCACAGTTTTGGCAGCTCGCCTACTGGACCGCGTAGGCAAAGGAATAAGAGGCGCCCCAAGGGATGCCCTAGTAGCGGATTTAGCCCCACCTCATATGCGTGGTGCTGCCTTTGGACTACGCCAGTCCCTGGATACTTTAGGGGCGCTACTGGGCCCCCTGTTGGCAATGTCATTGATGCTCCTATGGGGCAATAACTTTCGTGCAGTGTTCTGGACTGCAGTAATACCTGGAACCTTGGCTGTCGCTCTGTTAGTCATCGGCGTACCAGAAACAAAACATCAATTTACCCAGAAGAGAACCAACCCTATTAGCAAAAACAATCTCAAGCGGCTTAACAGTTCTTATTGGTGGGTTGTAGGTATAGGTTCATTTCTTAGCCTAGCTCGCTTCAGTGGAGCATTTCTCCTGCTCCGAGCGCAACAAGGAGGAATTCCAATAGCATATGTGCCTTTGGTGATGGCTTGTATGAATATGGTCTTTTCCGGCTCTGCCTATCCTTTCGGCAAGCTTTCAGACCGAATGAAACATAGCAACCTTCTAATACTGGGGCTTATTGTACTGATCGCAGCCGATATTGTGCTGGCCTCAAATGTAAGTTGGGTTGCTATTTTTACAGGCGTCTCCCTCTGGGGGCTTCACATGGGAATGACTCAGGGCCTGCTTTCGGCCATGATAGCCCATACCTCACCTGCCGACCTACGAGGCACTGCCTACGGTTTTTTCAACTTGATAAGTGGCGTTTCTGCTCTGATTGCAAGCCTGGCAGCAGGTTTTTTGTGGGAAAACCTAGGTGCATCTTTCACTTTCTACACGGGAGCAGGCTTAGCCACTACAGCGCTTGTGGGCCTTGCAATTAAGGCACATAAGACCTAGTTTATAAAAGACAACTCGGACATTTAGTTCGACGACCAACCCTATTGCCGTGACATCTAGACACCTAAAGGGAGTGATGTGAGTGAAAGGTATATCTAAATCAACCAAGGAAACTTTGCTCAAACTTCAGCAGAACGAGATAACTGAACATCATATTTACAAGCTCCTTGCTCGCAAGATGGAGGGAAAAAACCAAAAGGTCCTGCTCAAAATCGCATCCGACGAAAAGCGCCACGCAGAAACGTGGAGAGCCTACACCGAGACTGCCGCAAAGCCCAACATGCTAAAGGTCCTTTTTTATTTGGTGCTGGCCTTTTTGTTCGGGGTAACCTTCGCGATAAAGATAATGGAGCGAGGCGAACAGTCTGCAGAGGAAGCTTATCAGTCCATCTCAAAGGAAATACCTGAGGCTGAACAGATTGCAAAAGAAGAGGACGAACACGAAAAGGCCCTGATAGATATGCTTGACGAAGAAAGGCTAAAGTACATTGGCTCCATGGTCTTGGGGCTGAACGACGCCCTTGTTGAACTTTCTGGTGCCCTTGCAGGGTTTACTTTCGCCCTTACAGAAAACCGGCTCGTAGGCGTCGCAGGGCTTATAACGGGCATCGCTGCTACCTTATCTATGGGAGCATCGGAATATCTCTCCCAACGCTCAGAATCGGGGGAACTCCACCCCCTTAAGGCTGCCATTTACACAGGAATCGCCTATCTGATAACGGTTACTCTGCTCGTCGCCCCCTATTTCATAGTTCCCAACGTCTACCTTGCCCTGCTTTGGGCTCTTTTCGACGCCTTTTTGGTTATATTGTTCTTCTCCTACTTCGTTTCGGTAGTTAAAGACACTCCCTTCAGGCCTGCCCTGCTGGAAATGACCTGTATAAGTTTCGGCGTAGCCGCGGTGTCCTTCGGCATTGGGCTTCTTGCAAGAAGGTTCATTCCTGTAGACCTGTGATTATAGAAAGAATAGGAGGAGGGAAATTATGGAAAAGCCAGCAAAAACCAACTTTCCCGTACTAGAGCTAGTAAGGGACCGGTGGAGCCCCAGGGCCTTTAGCGATTATCTGCCAAGCTTTGAGGAACTAGGGTCTCTGATGGAAGCTGCTCGATGGGCGGCAAGCTGCTACAACGGCCAGCCTTGGCGCTTCATACTGGCCCGAAAGGACCAAAAAGTACTCTACAAAGCTCTATTCGATTGCCTGAAAGATAAAAACAAGGAATGGGCATACCAAGCGCCAGTTTTGGGTGTACTGGTGGTCTCTAAGACCTTTGAACACAACGGAAAGCCAAACCCATGGAGCGATTTCGACTGTGGGCTTGCAATGGGACAGCTCACCCTGCAGGCCGAAGCGTTGGACCTCAAGGTACATTTTATGGCAGGATTCCACAAGGATAAGGCTCGAGAGACCTTCAATATACCTGAAGGCTTCGAACCCCTGGTTGCGTTCGCAATAGGCAAGAAAGGCGACCCAGACACGCTGCCTGAGGAATTTGCCGAGCAAGAAAAAGCCCCAAGAGAGCGCAAAGACCTAAAAGAGCTGGTCTTCGGCAAAGAATGGGGAAAACCCGTTGAGTGGCTCAAATAGCTTCAAGCTTGCCCTTTGATACTAGGGGGAGGCTCTAGCAGACACCTCCCCCTAACTCTACCCATCCACTCCAAGCCCACACAGGGTTTTTTGGTAGGCAGAGCAACTCGAAGTGACATCCAAATTGGTAGAATGCCGACACACCCTCATTTTGACAACGAAAGTAAAGTTTGTTAGGATAGTTGTACACTATAGTTTAAAATACACAAAATGTTGAATGATTTAAACAATCTGATACAGGCTGTTCCTTTGGATGAACCAACCCCGTTTCAGGCAGGCAAACATTTTCCATAAGCCGAAACAGCAGGATAACAAGACCGCGAAGGCCTTTCCAAGCAAAGGGCACAAGCTCTCTTGTTTACTATTATTTTTATATATTAAATTAAAGAGGTGATTTTTTGAAGATAAACGCTTCTGAAGCTCTAGTGAAAACTTTGGAGTCTGTAGGTGTAACCACGATTTTTGGAATCCCTGGGATACACAACCTTGATATTTACAAAGCCCTCACAAAAAGCCCCATCAGGCATATAACGACTAGACACGAACAGGGAGCAGGATTTATGGCAGATGGTTGGGCACGCTCTACGGGAAATGTAGGAACGGCCCTGGTGATTTCAGGCCCTGGATTGACGAACATCCTAACTCCCATGGCCCAGGCATTACATGACTCTGTCCCAATGGTGGTGATATCCAGCCAAATACCTACAAGCTACATAGGGCTAGGCGCCGGGTTCCTCCACGAACTTAAAAACAGCACCATAATGGCCCAATCTGCCGCAAAGGAAAGTATCAGGATTACAGATCCAAGGGACATACAGCAAACCGTAGAAAAAGCATATAAAACTGCTGCATCAGGGCGCCCTGGGCCAGTTCACCTGGAGATCCCCATGGACGTACTGACCATGCATTCTGCATTTACTACTTCCCCATCGAAGACCGAACAAACTTGGTATCCTGAACTTCCAGAACAGGAGATAAAAAAGGCTGCAAATGTAATAAAGGAAGCCAAAAATCCTGTAATTATCTTAGGTGGAGGTTCTAAAAACGCCTCCTGCGAAGCACTGGCTTTAGCAGAAAAACTGCAAGCTGCCGTCATAGAGACCTGTGCCGGTAAGGGAATTGTGGACGATCGACATCCTCTTTGTCTTGGTGCAAGGCTCCACTTCCCCTCTGTACGAAAATTTATAGAAGAGGCCGACGTTATTATAGCCGTGGGGACAGAACTTTCACCTACGGACCTATGGGAGAAGCCGCTGCCCAAAAGAGGCATTCTGATACAAATAGACTTGGATCCTGCCAACTTCGGCCGAAACACTACTGCAGACATAGGCATACGGGCAGATGCAAGACAAGCCCTCTTATCAATTTTAAAAGAACTCTCAGAAGGCCCCACCATTCCGCATCCTGAAAAAAAAGCCCTTTTAGCCAACTTAAAAAGGCAAACAAAAAAGGAACTAGGCAGTACTACAGGCATGGGAGAGGACCTAGCGGATATGGTGGACTTGATAAGCGCCATACGGGAAGGATTACCTGAGAATGGAATCCTGGCAGCAGACATGACTGGGCCAGCTTATATAGCTATAAGCGAGTATCCGACGTACTTTCCCTCAACGTTCCTCCACCCTGTCGGCTTCGGAACGCTGGGTTTTGCCGTTCCAGCAGCAATTGGCGCCTTTTTAGCAAATAACGACAAGCCCGTTGCAGCCCTTACTGGAGATGGAGGTTTCCAATTTACCATGGCCGAAGTAGCTGTAGCGTGCCAAGAAAAACTTCCCATACCGATAATAATCTGGAATGACCAAGGCTTCGGAGAGATCCGCCGCAATGAAAAGGCAAGGGATTTTTGCCCTTTAATAGGCGTGGACAACCCATCTCCTGACTTAAAGTTATTTGCGGCATCTTTGGGAGCAAAGTACCAATTGGCAAATTCCCCAAGAGACGTAAAAGATTTGATGAAATCAGCTTTCAAAGAAAGCTGCCCAACCATTATAGAAATAACACCAAAAGAAAGGGAGCATTGAACCGTGAATATACCAGGCATTAGGAAAGCAGTACTCAAAATGAGGCCTTATGAACCAGGCAAAACTATCGAAGAAGTCCGCAGGGACTTAGGTCTTAAGCACATTATAAAGCTCGGCTCCAATGAAAACCCCTATGGTCCCTTTCCAGAATCCATAGAGGCAATGAAACAAGAAATGTCCCATGGCAACCGTTATCCAGACATAGCTTTTGAGGAGATAAAAGGGCTTTTAGCCCAAAAGCACGGCCTTAAACAAGAGAACATCGCCATATCTCACGGAGCAGAAGGTATGCTACAGTCTGCAGCAAAAACCTTCATCGAAGAGGAAGACCAAGTCATAATACCTATGGTCACCTACAAACTCTACGAGGAACTTTCAAAGCTCATGGGAGCAAAAATTGTAAGAACACCAATGAAAGAAAACACTATCGACCTTCTCGCCGTAGCGAAGGCCGTAACGGAAAAGACCAAGCTAATCTGGCTATGCAATCCCAACAACCCTACAGGCACTCATTTCGACCTCAAGGATTTTTCAAGCCTTTTAGATGACCTGCCAGAAAAAACATGGGTAATTTTAGATGAAGCATATGCAGAGTTTTGCCCACAGGACAAACTACCCAACCGGGCAAAGCTCATAAATGAAGGCAAGAACATCATCTCCGTCCGGACCTTTTCCAAGGCTTACGGACTTGCAGGTCTAAGGCTAGGCTACGGCATGGCAAGGCCAGATGTAATAAGAGCCATAGATACCGTCAGCGAACCATTTAACGCTAACAGGTTGGCCATAGCGGCAGGCATTGCAGTTTTGCGAGATGGACAAAAATCCTATACAGAGGCCCTTGAAGCGATAACCCGGGACAGAAAACGAATGGAAGAAGCCCTTAGAAATATGGAGTGCAGTGTTACTCCTTCTTCTACCAACTTTGTCTTTTTTGAGACCCCCTATGATTGTAGCTACCTTTCCCAACAACTGCTCAAAAGAGGCATCATAGTGCGCCCGTGCAATATATGGGGCTGCGATAATGCAATAAGGGTAACGGTGGGAACCTCTGAGGAAGTAGACGAGTTCCTAAAGGCCATAGAGGACATTTTGAAGTCTGCCTTGTGTAGCAAAGAAACACAACGGGAGGTATGATTTTATGGTTCTTTTTGAAGATGTGAGCAAGGTGTACGAAGATGGGACCCGGGCCGTGGACCACCTCAATTTGGAAATCGCAAAGGGCGAGCTTGTAGTACTTATAGGCCCCTCCGGTTGTGGTAAGACCACTACCCTCAAGATGGTAAACCGTCTTGAAGACTGCACTGAAGGGACCATAAAGGTCGGAGGGCAAGATATCACAAAAACAGACCCAGTCAAACTGCGCAGAAACATAGGTTACGTCATCCAAGAAACGGCCTTAATGCCCCACCTTTCGGTGGCAGAAAACATCGCTACAGTACCCAGGCTTTTGGGATGGAAGAAAAGTAAAATAAGAAAGCGGGTCGACGAGCTGTTGGAAATGGCTGGTTTGGATCCTGCCATATACCGCTACCGTCTGCCAGATCAGCTAAGCGGAGGACAAAAACAACGAATTGGAGTTTTACGGGCGCTAGCCGCCGACCCTGAGGTGGTCCTGATGGACGAGCCTTTCGGAGCCTTAGACCCTATAGCCAGGGAAAAACTTCAAAACGAGCTCATTCAACTGCAGAAGACCGTCAAAAAAACAATAATATTTGTGACCCACGACATGGACGAAGCACTGAAAATAGCAGACAAGATAGTCCTCATGCGTAGAGGAAAGATTGAGCAAGTTGGTTCTCCTGAAGATCTTCAACAAAATCCCGCCAACGATTTCGTTAGAGATTTTATAGGCGAGGACAGACTCTCCCAGATATCTCCCGACACAAGCGTAGAAGTGGTGGTCCAAGAACCTAAGATAAGGGTCTCTCCCAAGATGTCTGCTGCAGATGTGCTGGATATTATGGAAGATGAAGGGCACGAGACTGCCCAGATCGTAGATAGTTATGGCAAATGGCATGGTATGGCCGTGTTGTGGCTTTTAAAACGCGCCGCAAGGCAAAACGGAAAGGCTACTGAAGGAGCCAAGAAGGACCGAAAGATATATATTGAAGACGGAACCCTTCGTGACGCTGCAGCAATGCTGGCAGACCAAGACTTGCCCATTCCCGTAATAGATGAAAATAACACATTTAAGGGAGTCGTAACTCACGCTGGAGTGGCACGTCTTACTATATCAAGGCTCACCCGCTACAAAGGGAAGGAGGCAGTATGATGCTAAACCAAGAGCCCTTCCTACAATTATTCTTAAAATATGTAACAAGATACTGGCCTCGCATACTAGATTTGACCTGGCAACATTTGGTTATCTCTCTAATTGCCCTTTTCATAACGCTTATAGTATGCGTACCCCTGGGGATTTACCTTACCAAGAACGAAAAGCTTTCCCCTTATGTGATAGGTGCGGCCAACATATTTCAGACCATACCCAGTTTGGCACTTTTGGGTTTTTTGATTTTTATTTTTGGAATAGGCAACGACAACGCCATAGCGGCACTGTTTTTATATGCCATGCTTCCGGTACTTCAAAACACATACACCGGCATAAAGAGCGTCCCCAAACACCTGGTGCAGGCTGCAAGGGGCATGGGAATGACCGAGTACCAGATTTTGGTCAAGGTTCAACTTCCCATCGCCATGCCCATAATCTTGGC
Organism: Thermovirga lienii DSM 17291; assembly: GCA_000233775.1. Classification (NCBI taxonomy): domain Bacteria; kingdom Thermotogati; phylum Synergistota; class Synergistia; order Synergistales; family Thermovirgaceae; genus Thermovirga; species Thermovirga lienii. The sequence goes on from CP003096.1 coordinate 1,869,819, forward strand.
GGGGATAAGGGTGGCTACCGTATGGATCATAGGAACCGCCACACTGGCCTCTGCTATAGGAGGAGGAGGCCTTGGGAGGCTTATCTTTTCAGGTCTAGCTTCCATAAGAAACGAAGTGGTTCTGGCCGGCGCCCTTCCTGCGACCATATTGGCATTGACGGCAGACCAGGGAATCAAATGGCTGCAGAACTACCTTGACCCAAAAAGTCGTGCCGTTCGTCTGGCTAAGAAAGCAGAAATGGAAGAACTGCAGAAAACTGCCGCAAAAAGAGGCAAAGAACAATAGAAAGGAGCTGTTGTGTGTGAGATATTTTATGAAAGTTTTATGTTTAACCCTACTGGTTTTGTCCGTTTCGGTTGTAGGAGGGATAGGTGTAGCAGTAGCAAACCAGGATCCCATGGAATACAAGGGAACCATAAGGGTCGGAGGACAAACGGTGAATGAGTCCGTCATACTGGCTTGGATGGCCAAGCTGCTCCTTGACGAGTACACGGGGCTAGATGTGAAAATCAACACCGAGTTTGCAGCATCTTCAGTGCTCCATCAGGCAATGGCTCAGGGCGAGCTAGATGTATACCCCAGCTGGACTGGAACCCAGCTTATGGGAATACTGCGCTACGAAGGGCCTAAGCTTTCAAGCGAGGAGACCTTCAAGATGGTAAAAGAGGGGTTTGAAAAGAACTTTGACATGACTTGGGCAAAGCCCATCGGCTTCAACAACACCTACGTGATGACAGTTCGAAGCGAGACAGCTGAAAAATACAACCTACACAAAGCCTCAGACCTCAAGGGCGTGGCGGAGAAAATGAAACTAGGATGTGACGAAAACTTTGACACGAGGCCTGACGCCTACCCTGGTTGGTCTGAGGCCTATGGGATAACGTTCAAGGAAGTTGTGCCCATGCAGTATGCCATGATGTACAAGGCCATAGCAAACAAAGAAGTGGACGCTATAGCAGCGTACTCCACGGACTCGAGGATCGCCAAGCTCAACCTAGTAATGCTGGAAGACGACAAGGGTTTCTTCCCAGATTACAGCGCAGCGTACGTTATAGACATGAAGACCTTGAAAAAGTACCCTGCAATCCTTCCCATACTCGAAAAGCTAAGCGGAAAGATAGATGAAAAAACCATGTCTAGCCTAAATGGCCGATATGACAACGGCGAAGAGCCAGAAGACATAGCAGAGGAGTTCCTTGAAGAAATAGGGTTAATTGATTAGGATAGCAGCCTTTCTAAAAGGCCACAAAACGGCACCGCTGGCCATCAAGACCAGCGGTGCTTTCTAGTCATTTATACAATTCTTTGACTTCAAGGTGAGGCTCTAGCAGGGGCCTTCCTCAATCTCTATCCAATCCAAGCCAAGCCTACACAAGGTTTCCTTGGTAGGCAAACCTGTTTCTTTGTCCCAGCCCATGGATGCGTAGTAACTATCCAGAGCGACATCCAGATTGACTTTTTCTCCTGCACCCCTACCGTCGCGCCCTAGCTCCTCAGTAAAGCGCTTGGGCAATGTATCATCTTTCCTTGTGAAGCCAAATCGAGCATTTATCATTCTCTCCAAGTTTATTACAGCTTCTGCCCTTTCCAATAATTCATCCTTAGTTACAGTTCTTCCTAAAGCACAGCTTAACAACTTCGCCCAAGTAGAAGCTTTTATTGCCAGGGTGATTGAAGCGAAAAGACAAACCCCTAACATATTAGTTGCCATGGAAAGTTCCTGGAACGGTTTTATCCACTCTTTGTTCCCGTCCTCTGCAAAGTGGATCTCGCCCTCTATACCTAGCTCCGGTTCCCTGTAGCCAAAGGCGTCAATGGCCGAAGCATACGGCCGCAAGTGATCTGCTCCCCTGGGGGAAACCGCATGTACAACAGCCTCTCCTTTGCTTGCTCTGACACCATCTGCTGCCATTTCCAGGCCCTTCACGTGCATGGCCGCTTGTTCAGCCTCCGGTCCTAGCTTCTGTGCGGCTCTCATCACACCATCAGCGAGCAAATCCCCTAGTCCTTCGCGTCTTGCTATCTTTGGCACCAGATCCAGCATACCTTTGACGTCTCCAAAGGTGACTTTAGCTCCCCAGTCTTCTTCTTTGAGTATGCCTTTCTCAAACCATTCCATTGCTGTAGCTATAACTTGGCCTGTGGATATAACATCCAAACCCAAGTCGTTTGCCCAGTGGTTCGCTGCAGCTATGGCCTCAAGGTCGATTATCTCACACTTGCTACCGAAGGCTGCAACAGACTCGTACTCTGGCCCACCGCCTTCAAGCCCTTCAAAGGGGCCTTTTTTAATGCGTGTGTGCCTACCACAAGCTATGGGACATCCGTAACATGCATAAGGCTTCACGTCCAGTGTATCGTGATAAGCTTTATGCCCCAAAAGCTCCCTGCTCTCTGGGAATTCGTCGCGCTGCCAGTTCCTTGTGGGCAGGATACCTAAGCCCTCAATGGCATCATAGAAGGACGGTGTACCAAAGGGATGGAGTTCGTCTTTGACGAATGATTCCGAAAAAAGCTCCTCTCTCGCAGCTTTGGCGGCCTCTTTGAGTCCGTTGGGGTCCGCTATAGGCAGAGTCTTTGTCCCTCTTACGGCGACAGCTTTCAGTTTCTTGCTGCCCATCGCTGCACCAGGTCCACCACGGCCAAAAGCTCTATGCTTATCAGTCATTATCGCAGCAAAGCGCACCAAGTTTTCCCCCGATGGCCCAATAGATGCAATTTGCCAGCCTTCTCCACCTAAACGTTTTTTTAAAGAATCCTCAGTATCTGATATCCCTTTACCCCAAAGATCTTGGGCATCAATTATTTTTGCTTCTCCATCATCTACCACCAAAATTTTTGGGACTTCTGCCGCTCCTGTCACGACCAAAAGGTCAAAACCTGTACGCTTTAGAGCGGGGCCAAAGTGCCCTCCAGCATTTGCCGCCCCCATGGTGCCTGTTGCAGGAGAGCGGAAAAACGCTACGCACCTTCCGCTACAAGGTGCTGCCGTGCCAGAAAGCGGACCTGCAGCAAATATGATTGGATTCTCTGGGCTAAGGGGATCTGGCCCATCACAAGCAAGGTCAAGAAACAGTCGTGCTGCCACGCCTTCACCTCCAACATAGTCCCTGTACCACTCCTCTGGAAGCTTGTGGACTTCAGAAGTTCCCTTACTCAAGTCCACAAAAAAAGCCCTGCACCAATTGCCTTTCATAAAAGCTCCCCCCCTTAACTTATGCTCTAAAAATTAAGTTTCTTCAAAATGCTATGTAGTTATACAAGTAATAATATATCACGTTAAATGAGGACACAGCAACATGACGGGACTTTTCGTAGTTACTCGACAGCATGAAGGGAACCTAAAAGTTTCACTGCACAACTTACTCTGACAGCAGGTATCTTGCACGAAAGAGAGAAGAGGGACAAGGCAAGGGGGGAGAGAAAAGCCAAAATAAGGAACGTGCCTAAAATTAGCAAAGGCAAAAATGTTAGGTACATAAAACTTTTTTCTTGACACCTAACATTTATTACCATATCATTCTCGTGAAAATGATTTTTCTTATCAAATACTTTGTAAATCGAGGAGGGTACATACATGAGATTTAGGTCTTTCTCAGGTTCATTCAGGGCATTTTGGGCAATTGCTGGGGTCATTATCTCAATTCTTTCAGTTAGTCTACTCCCTTCGACGACCTCTGCTCAGGAAAGCCTAGTGGTATACTCTGGACGAAGCAAAGAGCTGGTCCAACCTATATTCGACAAGTTCAGCGAGAAGCATGGAATTCAAGTACAGGTTCGTTATGGCAAAACTTCTCAATTGGCTGCGACGTTGTTGGAGGAAGGACCGCGTTCTCCTGCTGATGTCTTTTTCTCTCAGAACGCTGGAGCGCTCGGTGCTTTGGAGTCAGAAGGAATCCTTGAAGCTTTACCAAATAACTTACTGAACCGCGTAGAAGAACGTTTTAGATCCAAAGCGAACAAGTGGATTGGTGTTACTGGAAGGGCGCGAGTCGTCGCTTACAGCAGCAAACGATTGAGCAAAAATGACCTACCAAAATCGATTCTTGAGTTTACAAATCCAAAGTGGAAAGGCCGAATCGGCTGGCCTCCTACAAACGCCTCCTTCCAGGCCTTTATAACTGGCATGAGGGTTGCATTGGGGGACGAAGCCACCGAGGCATGGCTTAGAGGCATTTTAGCCAATGAACCTAAAAGTTATCCCAAAAACACCCCTATTATTGAGGCTATAGCAAAGGGCGAAATAGACGTAGGTTTTGTTAACCACTACTATCTCTATCGATTCAAAGCAGAGCGCGGCCCAGATTTTCCCGTGGAAAACTACTACTTGTCCGGCTCTGACGTGGGCGCTTTGGTCAACGTGGCTGGCGTAGGAATACTTAAATCTTCCAAAAACAAAGAGGCAGCACTCAAGCTAATAGATTTCTTAACCTCTGAGGAAGCACAAAAGTACTTCGCAGAGGCGACCTATGAATACCCCTTGGTTAAAGGAGTCAAGGCAAACCAAGCTTTGCCGCCCATTGAAGATATTGACACCCCAAACATCGACTTGAGCGATCTTAGCGATTTGGAGAACACTTTAAAACTGCTTCGGAAGGTAGGGGTCCTTTAGTAATGTATTCGAGGAAGATCCGGCACGTAACAAAAAGCAATGTACTCGCGGCAGCAGTATCTCTTTTGGTAATAATTCTCGCCGGCCTTCCTATATTTTACCTAGCTATCAGAGGATTGATCTCTGGGAAAGAACTTCGGGAATTAATTTTCTCCCAAAGAACTGTACAGCTTTTTGCAAACACCATCTTGCTCTCTAGCACTGTTTTGTGCGTGTGCTTTGCGCTATCCCTACCATTGGCTTGGCTGACAACCCAAACTAACGTTTTAGGCAGACGGCTTCTTGTTATTCTCAGTACCGCTCCGTTAGTCGTCCCTAGTTATATCGGCGCCTACGCTGTCATCACTGCCTTTGGGCCTGGTGGAATGCTAGTGGAGGCTGCCCCTCAGGTCTACGGCTTTTGGGGAGCTGTGATGACCCTTTCTCTGTACACGTATCCTTATCTTTTCATCAATCTGCAAACTGCATTTTTATCTTCTGACGAATCGCTAAAAGAAGCTTCTTACAGCCTAGGCTATGGCCCGTTAATTACTTTCTTCCGCATCGTGCTACCTACGCTTGTTCCTGGATTGCTTTCAGGAGCAATTCTAGTATTGCTGTACACAATAAGTGATTTTGGTGCAGTGGCACTTTTGCGCTACGACACCTTTGTGCGTGCCATATATATACAATATGAAGCATCATTCAACAAGGAATATGCCGCAGCCTTAGGATTGATAGTAATGTCTCTAAGTGCTTCTTTCATCCTAATCAAGACTCACATTCATCAGCGTTTTCTTTTTAGAGGCTCTGGGAAAAATCATCGCCCGAGCAAAATAGTCGACTTGGGAATGTGGCGATGGCCAGTATCTGTCATCGCTTATACGATACCCATTCTGGCCTTAGGGCTACCTATAGTTGTAACCGGATATTGGCTTATACAAGGACTAGCTTCAGAAGAAAACCTCAAGCTCCCAATTAGTGCCGTTACTGGTTCCTTCAGCGCGGCTGCAGTAGGGGCCATTGTGACAGGAGTTGTGGGGTTAGCAGTCGCTTATATTTCATTACGCCACCACAAAAACCCGTTAGTACGAGCCATGGAAGCTGTCATACACATCCAATATGGACTACCTAGCATTGCAGTAGCTTTGGCTTTTGTCTTTTTCGTCATTCGCTTTGCCTACCCTTTATATCAAACTTTTTTCCTTCTTATCCTAGCCTATTCAATTCGATTCCTCCCCCATACAGTTGGAGCAAGCAAGACAGCTTTGGCACACATACACCCTCAAGTGTACGATGGGGCAAAAAGTTTAGGAGCATCCAAAAGCCGCATCTTCAGGACAATTACTTGGCCTTTGGCTAGGACTGGCATTATAGGTGGCATGACCATGACCTTTTTGAATATCGTTAAAGAGCTGCCCCTCACGTTGGTGCTTAGTCCTCTTGGATTTGAAACCCTGGCAACCAACATGTGGGGGTCCATGGAAGAAGCCTTTTACGCAAGAGCTGCGGTACCGGCGCTGATTATAATACTCCTCTCTAGCTTGTCTATCGCATGGGTTCTTCCCAAAACTGCAAGAGATGGTAATTGGGAAAGGAGTGAGTCCGGCATTGGATAATAACGCAGTCACCTTAAACTGCCATGCGTTACGCAAAGAATTCAACAGTACAACTGCCGTAGATAATATAAGTTTTTCCTTAAAGAAAGGGGAAATTCTTTGCCTTTTGGGCCCCTCAGGTTGTGGCAAAACAACAACCTTGCGGCTCATAGCGGGCTTTGAAAAACCAGATGAAGGAACTATTTCCATAGCTGGCAGAACAGTAGCTGGCGGCGGCGTTTTTATCCGACCGGAAGAGCGCAAGGTAGGTGTTGTCTTCCAGGAATATGCTTTATTCCCCCACATGACAGTCGAAGAAAACATAGGGTATGGGATAAAAAATTCAATGCAGCGGCAACAGAAAGTTGAAGCACTACTGAAATTGGTTGGTCTTTGCGGTATGGGGGAAAGGAATATCCACGAACTGTCCGGAGGTCAGCAGCAGCGGGTGGCTCTGGCTAGAGCTTTGGCACCAGAACCAGATTTAATTCTTTTGGATGAACCGTTCTCCAACCTTGACGCTAACCTTAGGCAGCAACTTCGGTGGGAACTCCTAGATATTTTGAAAAAAGAAGGTCGAACTGCCGTTTTCGTAACCCATGATCGTGAAGAAGCTTTAGCTTTGGGAGATTGGATAGCTGTCATGGAAGGAGGCCGAATACTCCAGCTTGGTTCTCCTGAAGAGGTCTACAAAAGGCCTATAAGTGATAAAGTCGCCAATTTGGTCGGAGAGGTCAACTGGATAGAAGCTCACGTACATAAAGGAAAGGCCAGCTGCATTCTTGGTCAAGTACCTGTGTCTTCGCCCGTGGAGGGCAAAGTCAAACTCTTGATTCGTCCTGAACAGATTGAGATTGAACCTCATCCTAAAGGGGGTGCCACTGTGGCCCAAAAGCAGTTTTTAGGCCCCACCCAGTTGGTAATGCTAACGATGGGACCTAATGTTATCAAAGTCAGAGTCCCTTCCCATAAACACATTGCCATTGGCTCTAATGTTAAGATCAGCCTCACTCACGCCCCCATTGCCTATAAAACATTTTGAGGGTCGGCTTTGATTTTGGCGTTTTGTCCTGCTTTAAATAAAGTTTACTAAAAACCACAACCCGACCCCCAACATAAGTTGGTTCTTCTATGCGCCTTTTGCCATGTTTACAAAATATTCATGAACTCTTGGGTCCTCTGTAAGCTCTGGATGAAAGGAACTCACCAAAACGTTGTCTTGCCTAAGCATAACAGGGGCCCCTCCAAGCTCGGACAGCACTTCGACACTAGATCCCCATTTAACTACCTTTGGTGCTCTTATAAATATGCCCTCAAAGGGTCTGTCGAATCCCTTTACCTCTAGAGGCTCCACGAAACTATCTACCTGCCTCCCATAGGCATTTCTTATTACATGTATGTCTATAGCTCCTAAAGATTCCTGAAGGTAGTTTTCTACATAGGCAGAAAGCAAGATCATACCTGCACAAGTTCCGTAAACCGGCAGACCTTTTATTATCTTGTTTTTTAGTTCGTCAAAAAGACCCACCCTTTTCATGATTCTTATCATGGTCGTGGATTCTCCACCTGCGATAATAAGTCCATCCACCTGATTCAGGTCCTCTGGAGTCCGTACCACCTTTGAAGCAATTCCAAGCCTTTCAAGCATCAACTTGTGCTCTCTAAAATCACCCTGCACTCCCAAAACTCCTATCTGCATTTCCTACCATCCTCTTTCTTGGAGTTTTACTTCCAGGGTTTCAATCTCTAATCCATCCATGGGTTCTCCTATGTCCTCTGAAACCTTAAGCAGCATTTCTGGATCGCTCCAATAAGTTACTGCCATTACTATGGACCTTGCCATCTTTTCGGGATCCTTAGATTTGAAAATTCCGCTCCCCACAAACACTCCATCAGCCCCCAGCTCCATCATCAAAGCAGCATCGGCAGGCGTAGCCACTCCTCCTGCAGCAAAGTTGACCACCGGCAACCTTCCTAGCTCCTTGATCTTTTGCAGAAGCTCCACTGGCGCTTGTATCTCCTTTGCGTAAGTTGCCAGTTCCTCAAAAGGCATGCCTTGCACTCTTCTTATCTCTGACATGACGGTTCGCATGTGTTTTACAGCTTCAACGATGTTTCCTGTCCCTGCTTCGCCCTTGGTCCTTATCATGGCAGCTCCCTCTGCAATCCTTCTTAGAGCCTCTCCCAAGTTTCTAGCCCCGCACACAAACGGCACGCTGAAGTTGTGCTTATCGATGTGATATTTATCGTCCGCCGGAGTCAAAACTTCAGACTCGTCTATGAAATCCACTCCCATAGCTTCTAGGATCCGGGCTTCTACAATGTGGCCGATTCTGACCTTGGCCATTACGGGAATCGACACGGCCTCCATTATTTCCTTGATCTTGCTTATCTTGGCCATTCTGGCCACGCCTCCGGCCTTTCGGATATCCGCCGGAACCCTCTCAAGAGCCATAACCGCAACTGCTCCAGCTTGTTCTGCAATCCTTGCCTGTTCCGCAGTGGTTACATCCATTATCACTCCGCCCTTGAACATCTCCGCAAATCCCTTTTTGATTTCCCATGTGCCTTTTTCCATCCTAATCATCCCCCTTAAACATATATTGTTCAAGGGACGTCCCTGCTATTACAATACTTGCCCTCTTTATTTTTTAAAATATCCAGTTGTACACGAAATAAAACCCCATCTGGCACCACCCCACCCTCGGGGGTCAGTATCAAAAGCGCGCTAGACTCTTACATTTGTTAAAATCTAAGAGCAAATGGAATAAAGAATGCCAAAGAGAATAGATATGAAGAAAGCTGCTGCGGCTATAATCTATAAAAATGGGAAATAATTATTAACAGCCCCACAAGCTGAAAATCACCAGCAAGAATGAAATAAGGAGTGACCGAAATGAAAGATATCTCTAGTTCGACCAAGGAAACTCTGCTTAAACTGCAAAAAAACGAGATTACTGAACACTACATATACAAGCGCCTGACCCGCAGAATGAAGGGAGAAAACCAAAAGGTCCTGCTCAAAATCGCAGAGGACGAAATGCGCCATGCAAAAATATGGCAAAAGTACACCAAAAGCGCTACAAAGCCCAATATGTTAAAGGTTTTCTTTTATTTGATATTGGCCATTTTGTTCGGGGTCACCTTCGCGATAAAGATAATGGAACGGGGCGAGCTATCTGCAGAAGAAGCCTACCAATCCATCGCAGAGGAAGTTCCTGAAGCTGAGCAGGTGGCAAAAGAAGAAGAGGAGCACGAAAATGCCCTAATAGAAATGCTTGACGAAGAACGTCTAAAATACATCGGCTCCATGGTATTGGGGCTCAACGACGCCTTGGTGGAACTTTCCGGCGCCCTTGCTGGATTCACCTTCGCCCTGACAGAAAGCCGCCTCGTTGGCGTCGCAGGACTTATAACCGGCGTGGCCGCTACCCTGTCAATGGGAGCTTCTGAGTATCTATCTCAGCGTTCAGAATCAGGAGAACTTCACCCCCTTAAAGCCGCCATTTATACGGGCATCGCTTACCTAATAACGGTGACCCTCCTGGTAGCTCCCTATTTCATAGTGCCAAACGTCTACCTTGCACTGCTTTGGGCGCTCTTTGACGCCTTTTTGGTTATATTGTTCTTCTCCTACTTCGTCTCGATAGTCAAGGACACTCCTTTTAGGCCCGCCTTACTTGAGATGAGTTGCATAAGTTTCGGGGTGGCTGCAGTATCATTTGCTATAGGACTTTTGGCAAGAAAGTTTATTCCAGTGGAACTTTAACCATCCTGCGTAATAAATGCCAATTTAGGGGGGAAAGACATGGGAAGAGAGGCGCAGACAAAATTTGCAGTACATGAGTCTATAAAAAAGCGGTGTAGCCCCAGAGCCTTTTCTGATTACTTGCCCACATTTGAGGAGCTGGGGTCGCTGCTCGAAGCTGCCCGATGGGCTCCAAGCTGTTTCAATGGCCAACCCTGGAGGTTCATACTGGCCCGCAAAGACCAAGAAGAGCTTTACCAAACCATCTTTGAGTGCCTTGTAGACAAAAACCAGAAATGGGCCTACCAGGCTCCAGTTCTGGGAATCATGGCAGCAAAAAAGACCTTCGACTACAACGGCAAGCCTAACTTTTGGTCTGATTTCGACTGCGGCCTTGCCATGGGGCAGCTTGTGCTTCAAGCTGAGATTTTGGGTCTCAGCGTTCACATTATGGCCGGGTTCCATAAGGACAAAGCCAAGGAAGTCTTCAACATTCCTGAGGACTTTGAGCCTTTGGTCGCTTTTGCCATTGGCAGAAAAGGAGACCCCGACACACTGCCTGAAGAATACGCAGAACAAGAAAAGGCCCCCAGGGAACGCAAGAGCCTGCAGGAACTGGTATTTGGCAAAGAATGGGGCAAGCCAGTTGAGTGGCTAGAGTAACCTAAGGCTCAATTACTACGCTCCCCAAGACTCCAGGATAGCCAAGCTAAACCTGACGATGCTGGAGGACGACAAGGGCTTCTTCCCAGATTACAGCGCTGCATATGTCATTGATATGAAGACATTGGATAAATATCTGGCAATCCTGCCACCTGCCAATACTCGAAAAGCTGAGTGGTAAGATAGACGAAAAGGCCATGTCCACCTTAAATGGGCGTTACGACAACGGCGAAGAAGCCGAGGACATAGCAAGAGATTTCCTCACAGAAATAGGCCTTATTGATTAAGGCTCGCACTACTATTTAAGGATTACTACAAAGCGCTGTCGGTTCCACTGCCGGCAGCGTTTTTATCACAATTTCCAAAGCTCTCTATATATCTCTCCTCGCAATCCAATACGAATAACTAAAACTGTAAGTTTCTTGTCCTGAATATCATAAATTATTCGATAGTCTCCAACTCTAATACGATACAATGAGTTTTCTCCAGCTAACTTACAAACTCCATTAGGCCTTGGGTTTGTAGCCAAAGAACTAATAGCATCCCCTATCCGTTTCTGATCCCTTCTAGAAAGCTTCTTCAGGGTCTTTTCTACAGATTTCGTTACATACACTGAATACATGATATCTCTTAAAGACCAAGCTTCCTAGCTACTTCTTCCCAAGCTATTATCTCCTCAGACTCGGATAGGGCCCTACGCGCCAGCTTCACATCAATTGTGTCCTCAATCTTCTCCAAAAGTTCCATATCTTCAATGGGAACAATAGCAGCAACATGTTTGCCCCTGCGATTAATCAAAATACGCTCCTTTGCGTAGGTTGCCTGGTTCACCAAATCAGCAAAATTTGAACGAGCTTCAGTGATAGTCATTTCTTTGCCCATTACTCCCCCTCCTCCCCCAACAACTGTACGTTATTTATTATATGTACATTACGTACATATTTTACAACATCTTCTAACCCTTGTCAGCGGGAAAAACGAAGCCTGTCGCTGTAGTCAAACGCATCACAGGTGATCCGCAATGCAAGATATACCTAGTTCAACAAGGAATCTCTGCTGAGGCTGCAAAAAAACGAGATTGGAGCAGCACACCGAAGAGGATTCCGGAGTAGCTTTGGATGTAATGTGCCATACCCTTGAGTCTTTAGGATACAGAGTGGTCAGCAAGGTCAAAGCGTTTGGCCTGTTTGCTGAAGGAGAAGCAAAAAACGACAAAAAGGCATTGAATCAAGCCTACAATGCTGGAGAAAAACTCTTTAAAGCGATTAATTTGAGAAATAAAATTATGCAACAAGTAGGAGAAGGACTGTTTAAGAAGTAAAGATCAAGCATTTAGAAGGCTTTTTTCCCACTCTCGCTCTTTTCTCATATTTCTTTGCATATTGCTCCTTCTTACTCTTCAACTACACCAACTGCCCGCTGCGCATTTTATTTGCGTCTCCTATGCATAGTCATAACATTTTCTAGCTCCTCTAAGCGAAAAAGCCAAAGTGCTTGATGAGAATTTCAGTATACAACACCAAAAGTAAAGACCCGACCCTAAATTTTGCTACTGCCAGGTATAACCCTTATATGCGAAAACATTATGAGAACCTAAAAAAATCAGGGAAACCAGGCAAATTAGCTAGAACTGCTGCAAACGCAGGAAAAGTCCCCTTTCTTATCCTCCCAGAACCTTCCTTATAACCCCTATCACCCTCTCCTGCTCCTCTTCCGCAAGGCTGGAGCCGGAAGGGAGGCAGAGGCCTTTCTTAAAAAGCCCGTCAGATATGCTTACCCCATCTTCATGGGTAAAATACTCACACCCGGCAAAAAGAGGCTGCAGGTGCATCGGCTTCCACACCGGCCGGGATTCAATATTTTCCCCCTCCAGGGCATTTATCAAATCCAGGGGGGATGCGGAAAGTTTTTCCTCATCCACCGTCATCACCGTAAGCCAGCGGTTGGACCTGCCGAAAGAGGCTTCCGGCATGAAACCTATCCCCTCTATATCCCCGAGGGCCTGCTGATACCTTAAAAAAACCTCCCTTCTCCTGGCTACCCTTTCCTCGATAACCCTGAGCTGTCCCCTTCCTATGCCGGCCAGGACATTGCTCATGCGGTAGTTGTATCCCATCTCGCTGTGCTGGTACCACACCGCCCTGTCCCGCGCCTGGGTAGCCCAGAACCTTGCCTTTTCCAGGGCCTTTACATCGTCAGACACCAGCATCCCGCCGCCGGAAGTAGTTATTATCTTATTGCCGTTGAAGGAAAAAACGCCGAAATCCCCTAAGCTTCCGCACTTCTTCCCTTTATATGTAGCCCCCAGGGCTTCAGCAGCATCTTCCACCACCGGCACCCCGTATTCCCGGCATATCTGAAGTATCGGCTCCATATCCGCACTCTGCCCGTAGAGGTCAACTGCCACTACTGCCTTAGGCAGCCTCCCTTTCCTCTCTGCCCACTTAAAAGCCTTCCTGAGCGCGGACGGGGACATATTCCAGCTTGCCGGCTCCGAATCGATAAAAACCGGCACCCCTCCCTGATACAGAACCGGGTTTACACTGGCTATAAAGGTGAGGGTAGAGCAGAAAACCACATCACCCTTCCCTACCCCTAAAAGCCTTAAGGCCAGGTGAATCCCGGCCGTACCCGAACTTAAGGCTACTGCTCCCTTAACCCCCACATATTCTGCCAGCTCCCTTTCAAAGGCATCTACATGCGGCCCTAAGGGGGCTATCCAGTTGTCCCGAAAAGCCTGTTTTATGTACTCCTCCTCATAACCGCTCAGGTGGGGAGGGGAGAGGTAGATGCGCGGTTTTTCAGCTTTCATTCCCACTTTCCCCTTTCATAAGTTAAGATTTTTAATAACCCGGGCTGGAACCCCCACTGCCACCACCCGGGAAGGGATATCATGGACAACGGCTGCCCCTCCCCCTATTATGCTACCATCCCCTATACTTCTCATATTTATAACACAGGCACTTAAGCCCAGATAGGCCCCCTCGCCAATCCTGACATCCCCTGCCACATTAACCCCCGGCATCAGGCTTACAAAATCAGAAAGCACCGTGTCATGCCCGATAAAACACCCAGGATTAACTATGCAGAAACTTCCCAGAACCACATTGGTGGTTATTATGCTGCCGGCACATATAATAGAGCCTTCCCCTATCCTGACATGCCTGGACATCATCGCCGAAGGGTGGATAAGGGTGGCAAACTCAAACCCTGCCCCTTTAAGCTCACAGGCCAGCCTCTTTCTTATGCTGGCATCAGCAACAGCCAAAGCCAGATGGAGTTTTTCCCTCATATCATATAAATCTTCAGTCTTTCCTATTATCGGGTAGCCTTCCGGGGTAAACCCTTCCTTGAAATCATCGATAAAGCCTATAAACTCCCATACCTTTTCTTTTCTGTTTATATCCTCCACCAGCCAGGCCACTTCCCGCCCCAGTCCGCCTGCGCCTATGATGACCAAAGGTTTTTTCTCCATGCCTTATTCCTTCCTTTGGTTTTTATTCTTCTTCTCTGGCTGACTCAGCTTCAACCAGCATTTCTGTTCCCATAAACTCTGGCATAGTAGCACATCCCTCTGCATTTATACCTTCTCTTTTCAATACCTTAAGCAATGTCATGAAAAGTATCTTTATATCCAGCCACAATGACCAATTGTCAACATACCATACATCAAGCCTAAATCTTTCTTCCCAGGTTAGATTATTTCGGCCGTTAACCTGTGCCCAGCCTGTTATTCCTGGCTTTACTTCATGCCTGCGCGCCTGTTCCGGTGTATAACGCGTCAGATACTGCATCAAAAGAGGCCGAGGCCCTACCAGACTCATATCCCCCTTTAATACATTAAAAAGCTCCGGCAGTTCATCTAAACTGGTACTCCGCAAAAAAATCCCCAGCCTAGTAAGCCTCTGCTCATCGGGAAGAAGATTTCCTTCTTCATCCCTCTCATCAGTCATAGTGCGAAACTTATACATACTAAAAGGCTTTCCCCCAAGGCCTGGTCGAATCTGGCTGAAAATAACCGGTTTTCCCATATTTAGATATACCGCCAGCGCAATCAGCAACATAAAAGGGAAAAACAAAACCAGCAAAAAAAAGGAAATCAATATATCGAAAAATCTTTTTAAAAAAAGCTTCATAATTTTATCACCCTATTTTTCAACCAGCTCCAAAAGTACATTTTCTAAACGTGAAGCCAAAAATTTAAAATCATAATTCTTTAATACATATTCCCTGCCTTTCAATCCCATTTCCAGCCTTTCTTCCGGTTTCATATAAAAGAGTTCCTTCACTGCTTCTGCCAATGCCACAGGATCTTCTGGGGGTATAGATACTCCCGCCCCTGCTTCTTTAACCGGATCATTAAAAGCTTCTACTGCCCATATTATAGGCTTTGCCATGATAAAGTAGTCAAAAAGTTTATTAGGACTGACTCCCCATCTGAAAACACTTGATTTTTTTAAAATCATCAAAAAAGCATCTGCTTTACTTAGATTATAATGTATTTCATTTTTGGGAATTGGATCTTTAAAAATTACATTTTTTAAATTAAGTTTTTCAGCCAACATCTGTAAATTATGTTTTTCCGGTCCTTCCCCTATTAAACGGAATATTATTCTATCTTCAAACCCTTCTTCCTGTAATTTTTGAGCCGCATACAAAATAATTTCCAGGTTATTCGCCAACCCATGAGCACCAGCATACATGACTGTAAACTTGCCATCTGCTTTTTTATTTAAATCCATATTAGGGAACAAATCTGTATCAATTCCATTAGGTATCCATACCACCTTTTCTTCTTTTATGCCCAAATCTCTAATATACTGCGCTGCTCCGGGTAAAAGTACAATTATTCTCTCTGCCTTCCGATAGAGGTATTTTTCCAGCCAAGCAAGCAGAATGATGAAAGGATGATATTTAGATATTCTGCCTAAATCAATAAGGGACTGCGGCCAAAGATCCCTTATTTCTACTACAAAAGGTATCTTGTATTTATCAGCCAGCCTAGCAGCAGATAAAGCTGCAAACGGATGCGGAGAGGACCCTATAATTACATCTGGCTTTTCATTATCTCCAGCAAAGTAATTGTTAAAACGCAATCTCCAACTGAAGACAAACATATTAAATAACCGCCTGATCGTATTTCCCTCATAAGGTGGAGTATCAATCCATAAAAACCTTATTCCATCCAAGAACTCCTCTTTATATTTCCTCCCCATCGGTAATTCAGCATTATATTTACCAACTCCATGCTGAAAGTTAGAAGCAATAATAGTTACTTTATGTCCCTTTTTTACCAGTTCTTTTGCCAAACTGTAATGCCTGCTCCCTCCTGGCACAGAAGGATGAATGGCATAATGATTTACAAGCCAGATATTAATACTAAACCCTCCTAAATTAGATAATCCGCTTTATGATTTTGGACCAAAATCTCCACTACCTTCTCCCCTGCCCTGCCATCTCCATACAGTGAAACGCTGAAGTCAAAATCTCTATGCATAAAAGTCTGTTCCAAATTCAAAATCTTCTCATAATCTGCCCCTGCCAAACAGTTAAAACCATGGGCAACTAATTCTACCCATTCCGTTTCTTCCCGCAAGGTTATACAAGGCTTGCCAAAAAAGAAAGCTTCCTTCTGCAAGCCGCCACTGTCGGTAAAGACCCCTCGGCAGTTTTTCAGGAGAGTCAGCATATCAAAATACCCTACCGGTTCCATTATTTTAACATAAGAAAATTTTATCTCATTTTCTTTTATCCTTTTAGACGCACGGGGATGAAGAGGAACAACTACAGGAATTTTCCTTCCTATATCATCCAAAGCTCTTGCTATAGAAGCAAGCCTTAAAATATCATCCGTATTCTCTGCCCGGTGCAGAGTAGCTAGATAAAAATTATTTTTGTATTCTTGCAGAATATCAGACACTTCCCGACCGGGGACTGCTATTTTTTGATAAAATAATACTGCATCATACATAACATCCCCTACATTATAAATCCGAGCCTCCGACCAGCTCTCTACCCCTTCCGCCTGAAGGTTTCTTACTGCTGTTTCAGTAGGGCAAAAAAGCCATCTGGAAACACGGTCAGTAAGTATACGGTTTACCTCCTCTGGCATTCGCATGTTAAACGAACGCAAACCTGCCTCTACATGTGCCACCGGTATATGCAGCTTCACAGCTGCTAAGGCGCCGGCTAAAGTAGAATTCGTATCTCCATATACCAACACTGCATCAGGTTTTTCTTTTAGAAGAACTTTCTCTATCTTCTCCAACATCCTACCGGTCATAGCCCCATGAGATGTTCCACCTATGCCCAAATGATAATCAGGTCTAGGTATTCTCATTTCCTCAAAAAAGACATCCGACATATTTGCATCATAATGTTGACCCGTATGTATTATTACTTCTTCTATAACCTTTTCCCCTTTTTCCCTATTAAATTCTGCAATCGCTCTAGACACCACCGCTGCTTTCACAAACTGCGGCCTAGCTCCTACTATCGTAACGATCTTCATGGCAATAACTCCTCAATCCTACCTTCTAAAATCTTTTATTATTTCCCTGTACAATTTCTCCATTCTGTCAGCATTTTCTTTCCATTCATAATTTGCCAGCACGAAACTCCGCCCTTCAGCTCCCATTTTAACTCTGAGGCTCTCATCATTAATAAGTTTTTCTAGCATATATGCAGCCATCTCAGGATTATTGCGGGGTACGATATAACCCGTCTTTTCATTAACCACTACCTCTGGCAATCCACCAACATCTGAAACCACCACCGGAATCCCACATGCTGAAGCTTCCAGAACAGCTACTCCAAAGCTTTCACTTTCACTTAAAGTTACGTATACATCAAAACTGTTAAGCCATTTGGGGACATCCTTATGGGGCACTCTACCTACAAAACTCACCAAGTCGGCAATTCCCAGCGTTTCAGCCAATTTTTTTAATTCTTTCTCCTGATTTCCTCCGCCAACCAGTACAAGTTCTATCTTTTTGTTTATCCTTTGCTTTAGTAATGCAAAAGCTTTTATTAAAATCTCTATTCCATATTTGGGTTCCATTTTTTTAACAGTACCAACGACAACTTTATCATCATCTCTTTTATTATTTTTCACAGGCTTAAACCGTTCACAATCTACCCCAAAAGGAGTTAACGCAATATCCTTCTTTGGTTTATATAAAGTTTCCGTTTGTTTTTTCATAATCAAACTTGTTGATGCTATTCTATCGGCCGCCTTAAGATTTTTCTTAATAACATGCATATTAAACTTAGACTTATAAGGAAAGTCAAAGACGTCACTTCCCCAAACTGATAGGAGATTTGGGTGAAAGCGAGACAATCTGGCTAAAGTTCCGTACCCACTGGCATAATGCGTGTTTAATATATCTGGTTTGATGTTGTTTAATATTTTTTTTACATAACTAGCATTTAAATAATACCCCCATGGTGCTTGAAAAGGCAAATTATATACCTTAATATTCTTATTCAATTTCTCTTCTCCATGATGCATAGTTATCAAATACACATCATGACCTCTAAGAGCCATCTCATTAACCCATTTCACAGTGTGAATCGAACTATGCGCAGCAAGAAAGGCTATTTTCATGAAACCTTCTCCTTCAGGGTCGTATTAGAGTTTTTGTGTATACTATAATCACATAACTATTTTAACAGCTTTCCTACTTCACCAATCTTTTTAGCTTTTCCTCCCGCATCTAGTACATTTATCTTGCCTTCTTAATAAGGCTTTTCATTATAAGTTCGAACGCATGGGTGGATCAACGTCACCAACGTTACCAATCTGCATTTTATAAAGAGCATGTAATTTAGCCAGCTGAAGAGTATGCCCAGAACACTTTCACATGTAATGCATTTATCCATTCATTTGCTTAAAACATTTGCCCGACAATCGGTAACATTTAGCACTGCTACACAAAATCCAAGTAGCACCCACATAGGCAACAGATATATTACAGAACTTGCACTTGCAGCTGCGGGGAAAAAGCCCAATAAAGCTAACGATGTTGCTGCCCCCAAATATCCTTCTTTTTCACCTCTATATCTGTAGGCTACTAAATATAAATTTATAAATAATTTCAAATACCATAAGATAAATATAACAAAAAATATAGCCCCTCCCTCTACCAACAGTTCTATCCAAAAATTATGCATACTTAATACTCCACGTGTATTCGAAAACTGTTCTTGAATGTATTTTGATGCTCCTCCACCTATCCCTAATCCATGAGACTTACGAAAAGCTACCAACCCATTAATAATCAATTGCTTTCGAATTCCTACAGAGTCATATCCTTCAACTTCACTTATATTCACATAACGGCTAAATGCAATATAGCTGTTTCTAAAAGGGTTCAAAACCTTCTGATAGTCATACAAAAACCCTCCAAAAAATAAAAGCAATATGACCAGCAAAAAAAACAAAGCATTTTTTAAAGACATATACCTATGCTTAATGTCTTTTCTGTATAGAATTTTATAAATTATTAACATGGAAGCCACTGCCAAAATACAAGCCCTAGACTCATTAGAAATAATAATTACAAAGACAGATAAGATACCTATATATTTGATAAATATTTTTTTGTTTGCAAAAATCATAAAAGGGAGTACTATTGTCATAACAACAGATAAATTATTCATATTTCCATAAAAACCGGCCGTTACCCGCATCTCTGCCCCATAAGGAGAATGCGGTAATCGGAATGTTGTAAATATTTCAAGAAAGCAATAAATAATCATGCAAATAACAATAAACCCCAGTGCTGAAAAAACCTCAAATAATCTATTTTTATCCTTACCGATATAATAAATTACAACCAAAGCAAGAAAGGTCCCACTAATAATGTAAACCATGTAAATAATAGAATAAAGGCGATACCAAGACCACAAAATTGATAAAAAATACCAAACAAAGATAAAATAAAACATGTAGTGATATTTTGTAGGCAAACGGGGGCAAGTTAGTTTCTTTTTCATTAATGTCACTAATATAAATCTAACGAAAATCACTAGCCCCAAAATGTGAAACAGGTATACTTTATGATAGCTAACTGCTACTCCAAGTACAGATGACACAATAAACAGTCTTATTAAAAAATCACTTTTCCTTTTATCTTGTGCTCTCATAAAAATCTCCTTTCTAAAAACTTATACTTTATTGACATACGGGTCAAGTCCTATATTTTGTGTAAATTTGTTTTGGTCTCTGGTAATGGTCTTATGCATTTTTCTTATTTTTTGTTAAAGGCAATAGATTTTAGGGCTTGATCTAGATTGCTGTTGTGAAAGATATTCATAGTACTCATCCATATCAAGGTACTTCCTTCCACCAGCCCACTTGTTGTCTATTTCAAGAAGAACTGCGCCAAGCAACCTTACTGCCGATTCCCTGCTTGGAAATATCCGTATAACCCTCTCCCTACGCCTTATCTCCTCATTCAATCTCTCCACACTGTTGGTCGTCCTCAAACGCCTACGATACTTCTCCGGCAAAGACAATACCGCCACAGCATCGTCAAACCCCTCTTCCAAAATCCTCATCGCCTTAGGAGCTTTCTCTTCGTATTCCTCTAAAACCCTCCTCAACAACATCCTGGCTGTCTCCATATCCGGAGCATGCAAAATAGCCTGTATCCGAGTCTTGAGCTCCCCCTGAATACCTTTAGGTGAAGCAGATAATATGTTCCGTATAAAATGAGTTTGACACCTCTGCCAGCTCGATCCTTGAAAATTTACCCTCAAAGCCTTTACTAATCCCTTGTGGTCATCAGATACCACTAACTCCACACCTCTTAAACCTCTATCTTTCAACCAACTGAAAAAATTCCCCCAGCTCTCCTCTGATTCGCTGTCACCTACCATGAACCCCAAAACTTCTCGTATACCTTCTCTGTTCACCCCTACACATATAAGCATGCTCCTATGTAAAACCCTGTTTTCTTCCCTCACCCTTATAACCAATGCATCTACAATCAAAAAGGATACTCATCACCCTTCAAAGACCTGCCTCTCCACGATTCTATAACTGGATCTAGCCTTCTGCATAATTCCGATACCAATGACTTGGATATCCTTACTCCACATAACTCCTCGGTTATCTTAGACACCTTACGGGTTGATACCCCATTTACTACCATCTCCATCAGAGCCAAAATAAAAGCCTGTTCGCTCCTCTGATACCTGCTGAAAAGCTCCGTAGAAAACTTACCATTACGAAGCCTGGGCACCCTCAAAACAAGGCTCCCTACTCTCGTCGTAAGCCTGTGCGGGTATGTTCCGTTGCGATACCCTCGTCTTTCCTCTGTCCGCTCGTAAGCCTCTGCTCTCAATTGTTCCGTTGCCTGGGCTTGAAGAACTTGATTCAATACCGACTCCAATAACTTAGATACTCCAGAATCCTTACTGTCCGACAAAAATAACTGATGCAGTAATTCTGAGTCGATGGTAATATTGTACTGAGCCATTGCAAGGTCACCTCCGGTTTGGGTTTGTTTTTCCGCTTACCATTTTAAACCAGAGACCTTGCCTTGGCTCTTAATTTTACACAATTATATGGACGTAACTATTCAGCACCGCTATAATGAACTATTTTCACATTTTTAGTTAGTAATGGTTTGTATAAAGCTTCTTCGGACTGCCATTCTTCCTTTCTGCAACACAAAACTAATTCTATATTAACTATCTCTGAAAGCAATTGCATTACCTCAAACATTGGAACCAAATCGTAAAGAGGAGGCTTAATTCCTCCAACATAAATCATCTTTATCATATTTTCATGTTTGTAATCACAAGCCAGCTTTTCTTTAAAAAACTCCCCTCCAGGAGGTAAGGATGTAACTTTACTATTGTCCCAATTAATTGGTAGTACACTTTTCATGCGTAATGATGGCAAATACAAATAATCCACCAATCTTTTATATGCAAACAAATCATACCAGTACATAGGAATTGAAATTATCCTTTTATACAAAGAAACTTCTTTTTTGTACGTTTCATATTTCCAGTGAATATCTCTGTAAAACAAACCAATCGGTATTCCTCTTTTTTTAGCCCAACTAAAAAAACTAAAATCTAAAAAAGGATAAATAGGCAAATGGTGCGTTTCAGTTAAAAGAGTCGGCATAGTGGAAGATTCTGAGTATATAAAATCAAACTTACGCCCTTTTCTAAAATCAGCTTTTATTTTTTTTATAGCTTTTTTTCGCTCTGCTCCATATCCTGTTACCATTTCCACTTCATAACCAATATTCTCAAAAGCTTTAGCCATCTTAAAGGGCCTTACTTGACTTCCTGAATTGCCGTCTGGTTTTACTGGTAATGGGTGGTGAAATATCATTGTTTTTTTCAATTAATTTGCCTCCCATCTAGATATCTTTGTAGATGGTTTAGTCTTTTTATTCCAAGGTAAGCTAACGATTAAATACCACAACACAATAATAAACACAATAATGAAAAATCCTGGATTATAAATAAAATCTACAAATCCTCCAGTTATAGGCCAATATAAGCATAAATATGTATAAAACCCTAAGCTAAGAGGATTTTTGGGTAGTTTTAAAATAATAATGTAAAACAACTGCACTATACAACCAACTATAATTGGAGCTAAAACTAAACCAATTAAGCCAAACATTGCCCAAGCTTCTCCTATAAACAATGTATTCATAACACCGGCACTACCATGTTCTATACCACTAGGATTAACATACATCATTACCATTCTAGATGGTCTAATATGTTCTAATGGGATATTGAAAAAATTTAAAAATGCATTAGGAAATGCTTGTATTCTCATAAAAGAGTAAAAATTGGGCCAAAGAAACATCATATAAAATAATCCTGCAATTTGCCCAAGAATAATTCTTCCTATTGGCCCAGAATTGTAACTTAGAAAAGACTCTAAACCTGTTCCTGTTAAAGTATAGTAAAAAACTATAATTATAAATACAATACCTACAGAACCATATAATAATTTTCTGTTAATCTTTCCATCAAGTAGCACTTTCAAAAATATAAAACTTAGTAAAAACCACAATGCAGGAGCTTTAGCTGCATTATATGTTAATATTAAAATAGAAAAAAAGAATAACATATAAAACATAATGCTAGGGTCTGTCAACATTTTTGTGTAAGCCCCTTTAGGTACATTATAGATATCGTTCCACCCGGTTACCAAAAATAATAATTAGCTGGGCCAAGATTAATCCCCAGTTGTGCACCTTGGCCGTCCGCTTCTCCGTTACGTCCATGGTAACGAGGTAAAGCAGCTTAAGTAAAGCCTCGTCGTTGGGCAGTATGGCCTTGCTCTTGGTAACCTTGCGCAGCTGGCGATGGAAGGCCTCTATCAGATTGGTGGTGTATATAATTTTCCTTATCTCCGGGGGATACTTAAAGCAGGTGGAGAGCTCTTCCCAGTTCCTCCGCCAGGACTTCACTGCCAGAGGATATTTGCCTTGCCACTTGGTCTCCAGGGCTTCAAGGGAGGCATAAGCCTCTTGTTCATTTACCGCTTTGTAGACGGCCTTGAGGTCTTTGACAAAAGCAGGGCGGTCTTTGTAGTTCACGTACTTTAGAGAATTCCTTATCTGGTGTACTACGCACTTCTGGATGTCGGCTTCGGGAAAGGTGGCCTTTATGGCTTCGCTTATTCCGGTTAAGTTATCGGCTGAGATTATAAGTACGTCTTCCACTCCACGGTTCTTAAGGTCGCTAAGTACTGACAGCCAGAAGCGAGCGTTCTCCGTCTCGCCTATCCAGATGCCCAAGACATCTTTCCTACCTTCAAGGTCAATGCCTATGACCACGTAGGCGGCTTTCTTTAAGACCTGGCCGTCCTGGCGTACAGTGTAGTGAACGGCATCAATGAAGACGAAGGCGTATGCAGGTTGTAAAGGCCTATTCTGCCACTCTCGGATTATGGGCAGTATCTTATCCGTGATGCTGGATATCAATGTGGGTGAGGCCTCAAAGCCGTATATCCTCTGGAGGTGCTCCTTTATGTCCCGGGTGCTCATGCCCTTGGCGTTCATGGATAGTATCTGGTCTTCAATACTGGAGATGTCCCTCTGATGTTTTTTGACTACTATAGGTTCAAATTCACCCTTGCGATCCCGGGGAACCTTGATCTCCATAGGCCCAAGTTCGGATTTGACCGCCTTCTTGCTGTGCCCATTTCTTACGTTGTCAGTCCTTTTGTTACGGTAGTCATACCTGCTATAACCGAGTTCGTGCTCGAGTTATGCTTCGAGCATCTCCTGGATAAGCTGACTGAACAAGGTTTTGACCGCCTCCTGGGCGTCCTGAGCAGTCACCAGGTTGTTCTCTTGAATAAAGGCTCGCAGTTGTTCTTTGGAAAACGAACGTACCATTAGTCTTACCCCCTCAGCTTAAGTTTAGCATTTATTCAGAGGGGTTTACACAAGTTATTTTACACTCCCAAATAAATATATTTTATGATAACTAATTGAAACACCTACAACTGCTGATACCACAAATAATATTAGTTACGTCCATATAATTGTGTAAAATTAAGAGCCAAGGCAAGGTCTCTGGTTTAAAATGGTAAGCGGAAAAACAAACCCAAACCGGAGGTGACCTTGCAATGGCTCAGTACAATATTACCATCGACTCAGAATTACTGCATCAGTTATTTTTGTCGGACAGTAAGGATTCTGGAGTATCTAAGTTATTGGAGTCGGTATTGAATCAAGTTCTTCAAGCCCAGGCAACGGAACAATTGAGAGCAGAGGCTTACGAGCGGACAGAGGAAAGACGAGGGTATCGCAACGGAACATACCCGCACAGGCTTACGACGAGAGTAGGGAGCCTTGTTTTGAGGGTGCCCAGGCTTCGTAATGGCAAGTTTTCTACGGAGCTTTTCAGCAGATATCAGAGGAGCGAACAGGCCTTTATTTTGGCTTTGATGGAGATGGTAGTAAATGGGGTATCAACCCGTAAGGTATCTGAGATAACCGAGGAGTTATGTGGAGTAAGGATATCCAAGTCATTGGTGTCGGAATTATGCAGGAGGCTGGATCCAGTTATAGAAGCGTGGAGAGATAGGTCTTTGAAGGATAAGGAGTATCCCTTTCTGATTGTAGATGCATTGGTTATAAGGGGTGAGGGAAGAAAACAGGGTCTTACATAGGAGCATGCTTATATGTGTAGGGGTGAACAGAGAAGGTATACGAGAAGTTTTGGGGTTTGTGGTAGGAGATAGCGAATCAGAGGAGAGCTGGGGGGATTTTTTCGGTTGGTTGAAAGATAGAGGTTTAAGAGGTGTGGATTTAGTGGTATCTGACGACCACAAGGGATTAGTAAAGGCTTTGAGGAGAAATTTTCAGGGGTCAAGCTGGCAGAGGTGTCAAACTCATTTTATACGGAACATACTATCTGCTTCACCTAAGGGTCTTCAGGGGGAGCTCAAGACTCGGATACAGGCTATTTTGCATGCTCCGGATATGGGGACAGCCAGGATGTTGTTGATGAGGGTTTTAGAGGAATACGAAGAAAAAGCTCCTAAGGCGATGAGGATTTTGGAAGAGGGATTTGACGATGCTGTGGCGATATTGTCTTTGCCGGAGAAGTATCGTAAGCGTCTGAGGACGACCAACAGTGTGGAGAGATTGAATGAGGAGATAAGGCGTAGGGAGAGGGTTATACGGATATTTCCAAGCAGGGAATCGGCAGTAAGGTTGCTTGGCGCAGTTCTTCTTGAGATAGACAACAAGTGGGCTGGTGGAAGGAAGTACCTTGATATGGATGAGTACTATGAATATCTTTCACAACAGCAATCTAGATCAAGCCCTAAAATCTATTGCCTTTAACAAAAAATAAGAAAAATGCATAAGACCATTACCAGAGACCAAAACAAATTTACACAAAATATAGGACTTGACCAATAATATTATTAATAAGTCTTCTGCCTTAAGCAATTTTATTTTCATTTCCGAACTGCCCCTAACTATATAGAAACTATCTTAATAGAAACTATCTTTAAAAATACTATATCCTATAAATTTACCATAGTTACTATTTGAGACTTTTGTACATAATCTAGTGCGACTTGTCCTTTTAAATTCATATACTGTTCTACTAAAATCCCTTCCATAACAATAAGAAAACGCCTTATAAATCTACAAAATTTTTAATATTTTGTATTTTTCTACAGCTCTTTAATTAACTTAGCTGGAACTCCTCCTATAACACATTTGCCACCAGGGAAAGATTTTGTTACCACACTTCCAGCAGCAACTATAGTTTGATTTCCTAAAATCACCCCTGGAAGAATCACAGAATTCATGCCAATCCAACACTTTTCTCCTATCACTACATCTTTAGCCGATAAGTGTTCATCTAAATTATATGGATTATGATTAGCAGTAATTATACCTACATTAGGTCGAATATATGTCCCATGCCCAATATAGATATGCCCTTTACCACATTGAAAATAACATCCTGGGCTTTGAAAATTATTTAAGTCATCATTATTGAAATGAATATTTCTATAGTCCATTATTTTCGTAAAAGGACATACTGGAAAAGGAATATTTCTGTTAAAACCTAAAATTTTTTGATACCATAGACCTCTCAGCACCCATTTCCAACCCGTATTATAAACTTCGAACCATTTCCCAGTTAAGTATTTATTATCATAAATTATATATCCTATTAAACGAATTATCGGTATCACTAAATACATAATAACAAATCTTCTAAGTTTATATCTAAACCTGTAACGCATTATATCTCCCCTTTTAATTTACATAAAAAGATCTCTATCTTACTTATTTTTTGTTTAATGATAGTAATAAAACTATTTAAAAAATATACTTCTATTTATAATCAAAAATACTCCTAAGCTTAATACTACACTCAATAAGTAAATAGTTTCTCCAGTATTTATCAAAAGAAACAAGATAGGTAAACAAATATATGGCGCGGCTAATAAACTCTGTTTAACTAAATATCCAAATACTTTCTTTATAGGTATGTCAATAACTTTCATTATATAAAAACAAATCCCAAAATAAATTATTGCACCACATAATCCCAAAAACTTTATAATAAATAAATCATTACCAACAAAGCCCCCCCATAACAAAACTCCAATTCTAGAAACAAATAAGCATATATTTGATATTAATAATTGAATTTGTTTATTCATTACAAAATAAACTGTCGACATTGGGGAAGAAATAAATTGAAAAAAAATCCAAATTGATAAATACCTTACATATTCACCGGCTGCTGCCCACTGTTTACCAAATACTAAAGAAAACAAATCCGGTGCAGATATGGCAATAAGGGCTAACGGCACCAATCCTATAGCCACTAATTTTTTAAAAACATCAAAAGTTATCTGTTCCAGATTTCCATTTATTTTCGCCTCATTAGCTCTAGGAAAGAATACCTGTGCTATAGCCCCACCTGCCACATTCATTGGAACCGTCAAGACTCTATGCCCCAAAGCATAAAACCCAACTACAGCCGGACTAAAAAAATATCCCAACAAAACAGGTATTATCATATGAGAAGCGACATTTAAAAGATTTGCCCATAAAGTATATAAAGGGAAATTTCTATATAAAATAAGTACATTTTTTAAACTTTTTCCATCAATAGACACATAAAACTTTTCTTTCTCTTCCTTCCAAACCCTCCAGGCCAGCCTTCCTGTTGCTGCCGCCTGTCCGGCTATATATCCGCCTATCAATCCCCCAGCACCAGCATTTAAGGAGGCCCCTGATGCTATCTGGGTAACAGCCGTAACTGAATTTTGGGTTATCTGCCTTATAGCTAATCTTTTGAATTGTTTACGCCTGGTGCTCCAGTAATTCAGGGCCTGGAAGGTTCCGGTCAAAAAAAGGCTTGCTGGCAAAAACCAGAGCCAGAAGGATATTTTGGGAGCACTTAATAGTAAAGCAAA
The DNA here is from genome assembly GCA_000233775.1 of Thermovirga lienii DSM 17291. Classification (NCBI taxonomy): domain Bacteria; kingdom Thermotogati; phylum Synergistota; class Synergistia; order Synergistales; family Thermovirgaceae; genus Thermovirga; species Thermovirga lienii. Next base: position 1,897,371 of record CP003096.1, read on the forward strand.
ACTGTCCCTAAAAAGGGCTACCAGTACCAGCACCATCAGGCTGGTAACCGAACATATCAGCAGGCACAATACCAAAAGATTAGCCGCATCTTCATCTTTCTCGGGCAGTACTATGGCCAGTTCATACCTCAGGCAGGCTATTACAGATAATATGCCCAGGATTGAGGTGTACAGGGCATATACACCGAAATCATCCGGGGTATAAAGCCTGGTTAAAATCGGGGCTATTAGTATAAGCAAGGCCTGGGCAAAGGTAGTTCCGGTCATTAAGGTTGCTACATTTCTTATAAAGCTGCCCGGGGGAAGCTTGTGATTAAGCCAGTTTTTAAATTTATCCATATAAGTTTGATGAGGAAGCAGGATTAATTACCATGCTCATCCCCTTCCCTCATCTCCCCCTCACTTCCCTGTATATCTCCTCTAAAAGCCACAGGGATTTTCGGCCTTCGCTGCCGTCGCAAACCGGTTTTTCCTTCCCGGCTAAAACATCCAGGACATTCCTGTAATAGCCGCTGTGTCCAAAGCCATATACGGAAGACGGGTTGGTGCTGGCTTTTTCTACTTCCCGGTCATAATCCCTGGTATCTGCAAATTCCCAGTGTTCTATCCTGTTCATGGCTATGCCGCTTATTCTGACCGTTCCTTTTTCGCCCAGGATGGTGATGGAGCCTTCCATATTTCTGGGATAAGTCAGCATGGTTACATTTATGGAGCCGATAGCCCCGTTTTTGAAACGGATGATGGCAGCCCCGGTGTCTTCAGCTTCTATTTTTCTTTCCAGGGTAGCTGTTATTGATTTTACTTCCTCTATTTCCCCTCCAAACCACTGCACCATGTCTACATAGTGGGAAGCCTGGTTCATGAAGGCTCCGCCGTCACATTTCCAGGTTCCCCGCCAGGGTGCCTGGTCGTAGTATTCCTGCGGCCTAGTCCAGAATACATTGGAAGTTATCATGTAAATCCTGCCAAAACGCCCTTCTTCGTAAGCCCTCCTTAAAAGCTGGATTGAAGGGTTTAAGCGGTTCTGCAGGACGACAAAGAGTTTTACCCCTCTGGCAGCACAGGTTTTTATAAGCTGGTCTGCTTCTTTAAGCCTTACCCCCATCGGCTTTTCGGTTATGACATGCTTGCCGTGCTCGGCAGCCATTATGCCGTGTTCAGGGTGCAGGCCGGAAGGAGTGCAGACAGATACAAAATCTATCTCCCTGATTTTAAGCATTTCTTCATATGATGATGTCCAGAAAGGTATGCCATATTTTTGAGCTGCTTCCCTGGCCCTTTCTGGTATAATGTCACAGCAGGCCACACATTCCGCATCCATCTGGGCAGCTATGGCTTCAAAGTGGTTCCTCGATATGCGACCGCAGCCGACAAGCCCTATTTTTATCATTCCTGATCCTCCTTATAATCTTTTCATCTGGCAAAAAATTTTCCTGCACTTTGGATCCCAGTATATATTCGCCGCTTACCAGCACTTCCACTATGGCCTGGTCTATTTCCGGCTTTATTTTCTGGTACTGGCTTACTAAGTCAAGCGTGGGGATTTTCATTTCTTATCTATCTTTTCTCCTCGTCAGGTCTTATTTCGGTTTCGCTTACTTTTATGTAGCCTGCTCCACATGCGGGACAGGCAGCAACATCATTCTTGAAATCAAGCTTTTCCCCACACTTGCATACCCATCCCTTAATCCGGGCAGGATTGCCGTAAACCAAAGCATAGTCTGGTATGTCCCTGGTTACTACTGCACCTGCTCCCACCAAGGCATATCTTCCAATAGTGCTGCCGCAGACAACTGTGGCATTAGCTCCGATGGAAGCCCCCTTTTTTATAAGGGTACTCCTGAACTCATCTTTTCTCTCAATAAAGGCACGGGGATTTATCACATTGGTAAAAACCATGGAGGGCCCCAAAAAAACATCGTCTTCACATATAACCCCGCTGTACAGGGAAACATTATTCTGCACCTTTACATTGTTGCCCAAAATGACTCCCGAAGCTACAAACACATTCTGCCCCAGAACGCAGTTTTTCCCTATGCGGCTATCCTTCATGACATGGCAGAAATGCCATATTTTTGTGCCTTCCCCTATTTCGCAAGGTTCATCTATATAACTGGAAGGGTGAACAAAGTATTTTTCCATAAGCTTCACCTACACTTCATCTACAAGAGTATAATTTTCTCTCGCCCGCTTTTTACCCCCCTGGTTGCATTGCGGGTGTCAAATACGCACTTGGCATGGTCTACAACCCACTGATAATCAATATTGCTGTGGTCAGTAGTTATTATTACAATATCCACACCTTTTACCAGCTCTTCCGTAAGGGGAACTGATTCCATGCTTATGTCGTGTTCACGGAACGCAGGAATAAAGGGGTCATGGTAAACTACTTCCATCCTTTCAGCCAGTAAAAGCTTTATGACATCTATAGCCGGGGATTCCCGACCATCTTCTATATCTTTTTTATAAGCTACCCCTAAAACCAGGGCCTTGGCACGGGAAGGAGCTGTGCCCTGCCTGTTTAATATGCGCACTGTTTTTTCCTTCACAAACTCTGGCATTCTGCGGTTTATCTCTCCAGCCAGGGATATGAAATGGGTGCTAAAGTTGTATTCCCTGGCTTTCCATTCCAGATAGTGAGGGTCAATAGGTATGCAGTGGCCTCCTACCCCCGGCCCCGGATAAAAAGGCATTATGCCAAAAGGCTTGGTAAAGGCAGCATCCAAAACTTCCCATACATTAAGCCCCATGCGGTCGCAAAGGAGGGCCATTTCATTCACCAGGGCAATATTTACCGCCCGGAAGGTGTTTTCAAAAACTTTGCTGAGTTCAGCCGCTTTGGCACATGATACAGCCACCACATTTTCAATAGTCTGGCTGTAGAATTCCATGGCTACTTCCAGAGATTCCGGATCCACCCCTCCTACCACCTTAAAGGTGTTCTTGGTGGTATACCTCTTGTTGCCCGGGTCAACCCGCTCCGGTGAATGAGCCAGGTAAAAGTCTTTCCCTGCCTTCAGGCCGGACGATTCCAACATGGGCAGCATTACCTCTTCGGTCGTACCCGGATAGGTGGTAGATTCCAGGGTTACAAGCTGCCCCCTTCTCAAATAAGGGGCTATCGATCTGGTTACCGACTCCACATACTGCAGGTCAGGGGTAAGGTTTTTGGTCAGGGGAGTAGGAACACATATCACTATTACATCCATCTTCGGCACACTTCTAAAGTCAGTTTCGGCTGCAAGCAGCCCTTTTTCCACCAGCATTTTCAGCTCATCATCTTTTACATCAAGTATGTAGTTTTCTCCCCGGTTTATTTTCTCCGCCCTTTTGGGGTTTTGTTCAATGCCTATCACCCTGTAGCCTACTTTGCCTTTTTCCACGGCAAAAGGAAGCCCTACATAACCCAGGCCTACTACTCCCACCAGCGCACTGCGGTCCCTGATTTTGGCTAGCAGTTCTGCTTTACAGCTATTCATGATTACCCCGTCCTTAACTATGATTTTTTATTTCTACCTGTTTTAATTTATATTTGTTTAAATACAGCAAACAGTGTTTGTCCTTTCCGCCTTAAAATCCTACCCCATCCCCCATTTCCTGCCTTCTGCCTCCTTTCGCTCATCGGCTGCGGCCACTTCGCCTGCCGCCTGGAATTCCGGGATAAGGGAATGTATGAAATCCATTACTGCTTTCCTGTCCAGTCTTCTGGCTCTGGTTATGGTTTTTTCCCATTCGTCTATCATGTTCAGGATATTAAGATTTTGAGGAGGCAGATGGCAGAGGAATATCCTTTCATGCCGGGTAGCCTCTATCTGCTCCCGGGCAGCAAAGAGCTCTTCATGCAGTTTTTCTCCCGGCCTTATGCCGGTAATCTTTATTTCAATATCTTCTCCTGGCTGGTAGCCCACGAGCCTTATCATGTCATATGCCAGATCCATTATTCTTACGGGTTCTCCCATGTCCAGGACAAATATTTCCCCTCCCATGGCCATGGCTCCTGCCTGGATTACCAGCTGGACCGCTTCCGGTATAGTCATGAAGTAACGGGTCATTTCCGGATGGGTTACGGTGACCGGTCCGCCTTTTTCAATCTGCTTTCTGAATATGGGAACCACACTCCCCCTGCTGCCCAGTACATTGCCGAAACGAACGGCAGCAAAAGTGGTCTGGCTCTTATGGTTCATCTCCTGGATTATAAGTTCGGCTGCCCTTTTGGTAGCTCCCATGACGTTAGACGGGTTTACCGCCTTGTCGGTCGAGATAAGGATAAAGGTTTCCGACTGAAAGCGATCCGCGGCTTCTGCCAGGTTGCGGGTACCGAAGATGTTGTTTTTTACCGCTTCCAGGGGGTGTTTTTCCATCATCGGCACATGTTTGTAGGCAGCCGCATGGAATACTACCTGCGGCCTGCAGGTGCCGAATATATGGATAAGCCGTTCCTTATCTCTTATATCTGCCAGCTCCGGCACGATATCAAGGGCAGGGAGATTTTCCCTCAGCTCATTTTCAATCTCAAACAGGTCATTTTCAGAGCAGTCAAGGAGAATGAGCCTTTTCGGTTTATTTACGGCTATCTGCCGGCACAGTTCAGAGCCGATGGAGCCCCCGGCCCCGCTTACCAGAACAGTTTTATCCTTAAGATAGCCGGCTATTTCATCCAGGTTTAGCTTTACCGGCTCCCTTTTCAGTAGGTCATCCAGTTCTATTTCTTTTATGCGGTATTTTCTGCCCAAGAGAGTATCGGCTCCCTGGAATATGCGGGCCTTCGCCCCAATCTGCCGGCATATCTGGTTAATCTCCCGGATGGTCCTGCCTCCTGCGGAAGGCATGGCTATTATTATCTCATCTATGTGATACTCTCTTACTATCCTGGGTATTGCTTCCCTGGTGCCTAAAACCGGGATGCCGTAAATGCTGAGCTTCTGCTTCATGGGATTATCATCGATGAAACCTACCGCCTCTAGGTTAAGCTTCCTGTTGTTCATTATTTCCCTTGCCACCATGGCACCTGCATCGCCGGCTCCTATAATTAGAACGCGGGAAGATGGAGAATTCCTGTTTGCCAGCATCATATCCCGCACAAGCCGCCATCCCAGACGGGAACTGCCTACAAACGCGATTATGAAAAACCAGGAAAGTATATATACACTGCGCGGCAGGGTGGGAAAGCCCAAAGCATAAATAAGGACCACCATTATTACTGCCCCGGCCGTGGCTGCCTTTAAAAGGCCGTACAGCTCCCTTATGCTCGCATACCGCCACATGCGGTGGTAAAGCCTTCCCAGGTAAAAACATATTATGTTTACCAGGATGTAATAGGGAAGGAGATAACGAAAAGCTGATACATACTGGCCCGGTATATCTCCTTCAAAGCGAAGGAGAAGCCCCGTCATGAGGGCTGCTGCTATTAACAGGCTGTCAATGAGTATGAGGATTATAATTCTTGCTGCTCCATTCAAGTTTCCCGCCGCCTTTGGTTTAATCTGCCTCTGCTCTACCTGCCATTTTAAGATATTCGGCATACCCATGGTTGTAGAAAGCAAAGCTCACATTTTAGTACAAGTTTCCAGTCCCGCTTATGTTCCCCCATATATCCTCAGCTGCTCTGGTATCTACACCAGGATGCAGATTATATTTTAAATGCAGACTATATTTTAGATGCAGATTATATTTTAAATACTTTGTAGCAAATATCAAGTGTATATTCTGTTCCCGGATAAGGTGGTATTTTGAGGTGATCTTATGAATAACAAAAGAAGCCCTTTGTCTGCTGCCAGGTATAACCCTTAAATACGAAAACACTTATCAGCTCAGGAATCTTGCTAGGATTGTTTTAACTTCATAGATGATTATTTCTACCTCTTTTATTTTCATGAAATATATTATTGCTCCATATATAAAGGCGCCGACGGCAGTGGCGATAATCAAAGCCCAGTTGCTGCCTAGGGGAGCCAGCATAAAATCGTAAGCAGCCTTGGCTAAAAGCCCCATGACCGCAGAAGCCAAAGCTGTCTTGCTAAGCGTTACAGCTATATTCCTTATCCCAAAGGGTCCTATCTTTTTTCTCAAACTTATAAACAGGAGGGCAACGGCCAAAATAGCCGATATGCTGGTAGCCAGAGCAAGCCCTCCAATACCCAAAAAACGGGACAGTATTATGTTCAATATGATATTGGCGGCGACAGCTATGGCTCCATTTACCATTGGGGTTTTAGTATCGTGCATGGCATAAAAAGCTCTGCTTAAAATTTCCCTATAAGCCACAGCGGTCATCCCCACCGCATAGAAGAACAAGGCGGACGAGGTAAGCTCCAATGCCTTTAGGTCGAAGGCTCCCCGGCCGAACAAAAACTTTATTACAGGAACGGAGAAAACCATTGTTCCTACCGTAAACGGAACCACGACAAGGCCTACCAAATTCATGGTTTTGGTCAGCATCCCCTTTAACCCAGCTATATTGTTAGCGGAAGCCATTCTCGAAATCGCAGGAAACATTACAGTCGCTACCGACATCACGAATATGCCCTGGTTAAAGCCATTAAGCCGGCTTGCATAATTAAGGGCAGATATCCCCCCCACCACTATCCGGGAAGCCAGGGTCCTGTCGACCAAAACGTTGATCTGGCTTACAGAGACTCCAAAAACGACCGGCAGCGCAAGAAGGACCATCTTTCTTATGTTGGGGTCCGACTTATCAAGGGTCAGGCAATAGCGGTAGCCTTTTTTGTAGGCAAAGGGCAGAAGAAAAAAAAGCTGAGACGCAGCAGCCAGGACAAGGCCAAGGGGCAGGAAAATGTTTTTTGTCCATGCGCTCAAGGTTATGGAGGCGATAACTATTATGTTGTATGGAAAGCCAATGAGGGCAGGCGGAATAAAGTCGTTTCGTATCTGGAGGAAACTTTTGAATATGTAAGTTACACCAGTAAAAAACACTGCCGCAATGCTTAACCTGGTAAAAAATACAGCCAAACGCAAGGTCTCACCGCTAAAACCAGAGGCAAATAGCTTAACAATAGGAACAGTGAAAGTGAGTCCTATTACAACTACAATAAAAGCAAAAAGGAGGATAAAATTAACTAGATTGTTTGAGAACCTAAAAGCTTCCTCTTCTCCTCTTTCCCTTTCAACCCTAGTAAAGATGGGAATATAGCTTGTAGAAAGCGCTGCTCCTACAAAGGCAAAGATGACCGCAGGGATAGTGATGGAAATCAAATAAGCATCGCTTACATCTGAGGCCCCATAGAAATAGGACAACACGATCTCCCTTAAAAAGCCTAAGAACTTAGATGCGGTGCTTATCACTGTAAGCCAGATAATAAATTTTTTCATGATCTGCTATTTATACGCCCTTCTTTTTGTGCTTATCTTTGCTGTTTGCACATGCGCTCCCATTCTAAATACTTACCCCTATAAGGTCAATGAAGGCCAACATGATCTATAGGCCGTCTTTAAGACGGCCTATAGAGTGCTACTCCTCGTTCAAGGCTTCCTTTATCTTTTCCTTCATTATCTTCATCTTCTTGCTTATTGCCTGTTGGGTCATCCCAAGGATCTCCCCTATCTGCTGTTGTGTCTTTCCTGCAAGAAAGTGTCTTAATATCTCCACATCTTTCTTTAGGATATTCTCAAGGAACATTCGAAAATCCACGATTTCAAAGTCACTTATTGCTCTTGGGTCCGATATATTTTCGAACTCTTCCTTGAAGTCGTATTTCGATTCCTCCCTATATTTCCAAAGCTTTCTGGCCTTGGATCTCATCATTCCGGGCAGGCGCTTTTTGACATAATCCATAAGCTCCCCTGTCTTCTTAATCTTTTCCTGCGTTCTGCCCTTCAAAAGCTCCAATAAAGCCAAATGCCCTTCCTGAACAAGGTCCTCGAAGTCCTCACGCGAATTGGCATACCTCCTTGCCGTCGCAATGATCAACTTACTGAAGTCCTTATTCATCTTCATGATAACTAAGCTTTACCTCCTTGGTCAAGTCCTATATTTTGTGTAAATTTGTTTTGGTCTCTGGTAATGGTCTTATGCATTTTTCTTATTTTTTGTTAAAGGCAATAGATTTTAGGGCTTGATCTAGATTGCTGTTGTGAAAGATATTCATAGTACTCATCCATATCAAGGTACTTCCTTCCACCAGCCCACTTGTTGTCTATCTCAAGAAGAACTGCGCCAAGCAACCTTACTGCCGATTCCCTGCTTGGAAATATCCGTATAACCCTCTCCCTACGCCTTATCTCCTCATTCAATCTCTCCACACTGTTGGTCGTCCTCAGACGCTTACGATACTTCTCCGGCAAAGACAATATCGCCACAGCATCGTCAAATCCCTCTTCCAAAATCCTCATCGCCTTAGGAGCTTTTTCTTCGTATTCCTCTAAAACCCTCATCAACAACATCCTGGCTGTCCCCATATCCGGAGCATGCAAAATAGCCTGTATCCGAGTCTTGAGCTCCCCCTGAAGACCCTTAGGTGAAGCAGATAGTATGTTCCGTATAAAATGAGTTTGACACCTCTGCCAGCTTGACCCCTGAAAATTTCTCCTCAAAGCCTTTACTAATCCCTTGTGGTCGTCAGATACCACTAAATCCACACCTCTTAAACCTCTATCTTTCAACCAACCGAAAAAATCCCCCCAGCTCTCCTCTGATTCGCTATCTCCTACCACAAACCCCAAAACTTCTCGTATACCTTCTCTGTTCACACCCACACATATAAGCATGCTCCTATGTAAGACCCTGTTTTCTTCCCTCACCCTTATAACCAATGCATCTACAATCAGAAAGGGATACTCCTTATCCTTCAAAGACCTATCTCTCCACGCTTCTATAACTGGATCCAGCCTCCTGCATAATTCCGACACCAATGACTTGGATATCCTTACTCCACATAACTCCTCGGTTATCTCAGATACCTTACGGGTTGATACCCCATTTACTACCATCTCCATCAAAGCCAAAATAAAGGCCTGTTCGCTCCTCTGATATCTGCTGAAAAGCTCCGTAGAAAACTTGCCATTACGAAGCCTGGGCACCCTCAAAACAAGGCTCCCTACTCTCGTCGTAAGCCTGTGCGGGTATGTTCCGTTGCGATACCCTCGTCTTTCCTCTGTCCGCTCGTAAGCCTCTGCTCTCAATTGTTCCGTTGCCTGGGCTTGAAGAACTTGATTCAATACCGACTCCAATAACTTAGATACTCCAGAATCCTTACTGTCCGACAAAAATAACTGATGCAGTAATTCTGAGTCGATGGTAATATTGTACTGAGCCATTGCAAGGTCACCTCCGGTTTGGGTTTGTTTTTCCGCTTACCATTTTAAACCAGAGACCTTGCCTTGGCTCTTAATTTTACACAATTATATGGACGTAACTCTCATATACTTTTAGCTCCTCATTTCTCATTTATTTATAAAAATTGTCGACAGACAACTTTCTGGTTATTTTGTTGATTCTATAATACAAAAAAGTCTTTTGCAAGCTCAGCTCTAGCTGTTGTAACCGGACAATGATATTGTCACCCTGTAAGGGGACAGAAAAAATGTCACCATGAGGAAGAGTAACTTTTTGAGCGAGCACTAAATAGAGAGGCTTAAGAGCGAGAGTGAGGTAAAGAGGTATAGCAGCGCTGGCGCATGGGAACAGGGGAAGCAAATCTAAACATGCTACTCCGAAAGAGATAAAAGAGGTTATAGTCAGGTTTGCTATGAGCAAATACCATGGTGCTAGTTACCAGCACATGTGGGAGCTTTTGGACGAACATGAGAGCATATCTATACCATCCAAAACCATAGGCCGTATTCGCAAAGAAGCTTCAATACCGCACAGGCATACCCATAAGGCATCAAGGAATAGGCGTCCAGGGGACGTATGCCCCAGGAGGGCATGCTCGTACAATGTGATGCCAGCCTCCATGAGTGGCTTGAGTGCAGATACTCCAGGTTGTGCCTTCATGGAGCCATAGATGATGCCACAGGTAAGGTCCTTAGTCTATATTTCAGGCCTAATGAGGACTTATTGGGTTACCTGTACATTTTAACACAAATGGATTTGTAAATAGGCTCAACGCTCGTTTCGCTGTTGAAGCAGATGACAAAGACCCTGCCTTCAAGGTCGCACCTAATAAGAATTCATTGAATAACACCAAATGACTAGGAAAGCATCCAAAGGCTCCACCATATCTTTCGAAGGAAATATTTATCAGCTGCCATATCATAGAAGTTCTGTAATGCCTTTGAAACCCAGGAGTACCGTCTATGCTACAAGCATTTGATGGCTCCCTGGGCGCCATGTATGGTGACGATTATTTCAGGTTAAGACTCCTAACTGATACCAATATCAACAATGTCCCTTCCAACAAGGAGGCAAAACCGAAAGGGCCACAAGCCTCTTATAGACCTTCCCTGGCGCAAAACCCTTATAACAAAAAAGAAAGCGCCAAAAGAAAATACGAAGACTATAAGGGATATTTCATAGATGACGAATGGAGAAAGATATATGCTGCATATTAACTAATCAAAGAGTCTTTAAACACCTTAAAACAGAAAAAACTAGTCCTGCCCTAAATCTCAAAAACACAACCAAGGCAGGACTAGATAACATTACCAAAAATATCCTAAAAAGGAGACATTTTCACTGTCCGTTGGCAGTTTCATCCTTTTATAGTTTGTACATGGGTCTTGTTTTCACTCCATCTATTTCGGAAGCTTCCACACTTCTTGCAATTTAGTGTATTTAATTTATGGACATATAGCTAACTAAAGCATCTAAATTAATCTTTACGCCATAGATATGTCGCAAAAATTACAAATAACATTTCAACAAATAATGCAAAAATAGTTACCCATGTCCAAATTGGAATCCCCAAAGCAGAACGGGCATTCCAACTCTCTGGGGCGTACCATGGAACCATTAGAGCAATAACTATTACAAGGCCAAACCAGAACGTTTTTGATTGCGCAGGGAGCATGTATTTTATTTCGCCATTTCTTGTATCCTCTATCGTTGCATACTTAAGAATTCCCTTAGCTCTTTCTGTTTCCTGATTTTCCCCAGTAATGTAGCTTCCTACTATTACTATTAATGAATTTATTGCAAATCCCACCAAACCAGCATGTATCCCATACACCTTAGAATGTCCTGTCAATGTAAGTACGACTGCAGCACTACCTCCGATGAGCATACCTGCTATAGTAGGATTTTTCTTTATTCTAGGAAGATAGAGGCTAAAAACTAGAACTGAAGTAGCTTGAAGTAATAATTCGAATTTTATTTCTGTCCAACGCCATATTGTAATTGACGGGTTGAAAGCTAATATAAGAGCTAATACTAATAGGATACATATACTTATCCTGCTTACAGCAATAACTTTATCATCCGGAGCATCTGGGTTTATAAATCTTTTGTACAATTCTTTTGATAGAATCATAGAGAGCACCATTACTGTAGCTCCAGCTGTGGAAAGAGTCGCCATAATTACTCCTAGGTTTATGATAGAGCCTAGTGTATACCCCCCAGGGAAAGAAAGGGCTAATGCTCCTACTAGGTAAGGAACAAGCTTTTCAGATTCCAACTTAGAAAGGTTTGGGAATATTCCAACTCCGAACATTCCAATTAGCCATAAGACTAATGCAGCAAAGAGAAAAACTGGCGCTTTTAACCTAAAAGTCTTTTTAAGGTTATCTATATCACGTGCACCCATATAAAATTGGAGCACATGTGGGTACGTAGGCAGACCTAACAGTATTAGTATGATAGTACTATACCAGGTAACCATAGTAGCTGTAGATGGTATAGCTAGCTTCTTAGGAGCCACCTGCCAAGCAATGTTAATACTATTACCAAATCCTCCTAGTATTTCGATGAGAACAAGCATCACAAACAAAGAAAAAATCATTACTGCCCCTTGGATAGCTGCTGTCAATGCCGTCCCCCTAAACCCACCTAAGCCCACGTAAATGAGAATAACAATTGCAAAGGTTATTACAATCAATTGATACGGCAACACACCTCCAGATGCCACTTCGCCTAGGTAACCCATCGCAAAAAACTGCTCTGCAAACTGAACAAAAGTACCCCATGCCATAAAAATTAGGGCAATCAATGCTACTAACTTAGAGTTAAATCTATGTTCAATATAATCAAACGGAGACACATATCCCCATTTTTTCCCTAGGTTTATAATTGGTGGTGCCACTATAAGAGCTCCTATTAATGCAGCAACCATAAACTGGGGATATACTAAAAACCAGGCTCCCGACCTATAAGTCTTTGCTGCATAACCCAAAAAGGAGTTTCCGCTATATGCATCGGCAAATAGAGCAAGAGCTAAAACCATAAATCCTAAGCTCTTACCTGCAGCAAAAAAGTCATCTATAGTAGTGCCTACTCTTTTTTTGTACGAATACCATCCTGCAAATACCATCCCTACAAGAGCCAAAACAACCAAAACCACCATTTGCAATCCGAAAGACACCATTTTGGGCTCCATGACTAAGGCCTCCTTTTATGTTTATTAACTTGAGATTTGACAAAATTCACTAATCCTCCCATTCCTACTAGCTCTTCTAAAAACTCTGGATAGGGGTCAAAGTAATAATTTTTATCGTCATGTAAAACATTGATAACTCCTTTTTGCGTGTCTATCTCAACTTCTGTCCTCTCAAGCACATTTTCGACAACCTCCGGAGATACAAATATTGGAAGCCCTATGTTAATAGAATTCCTAAGAAATATTCTTGCGAAAGATTTTGCAACTATTGCAGAAACACCAGCTGCTTTTAGAACTCGTGGTGCTTGTTCTCTTGACGATCCACACCCAAAATTTTCCCCTGCAACAAGGATGGTTCCAGGAGTTATTTTTTCCCTTAACACTTCACCTAAGTCTTCAAAAACATGTTCTTTTAGCTCATCTATCTCTGTTATTTGCAAGTATCTTCCTGGAATTATCAAATCGGTGTCTATGTTATCCCCAATTTTGACAACTTTCCCTCTAATCAGCATTTACCCCACCTCACTCAAGCTCTTCCGGAGACGCTAGATACCCCAAAACAGCGGATGCTGCTGCCACTGCTGGAGATGCCAAAATAACTTTTGCATCTTTTGATCCCATCCTCCCTACGAAATTCCTATTTGTAGTGCTTACGGCTACTTCTCCTGGCGCTAAATTTCCCATATGACCGCCAAAACAAGGTCCGCAACTTGGGAAACCAATAGATGCTCCTGCTTCAATCAGTTTTTCTATAACACCTTCTTTTATAGCCTTTAGATATATTTCATTAGATCCAGGGAAAACAAGAACTCTCACTTTTGGATGTATTTTTCGCCCTTCCAATATTTGGGATGCTACTAACAGATCACTATATCGGCCATTTGTACAAGAGCCTATTACAACTTGATTAATCCTGATTTTCTCTTTAACATCATCTATGCATCTTGCGTTTCCCGGAGAGTTAGGCATCGCGACCACTGGTCTTAACTCAGACAGATTAATTTCAATCTCTTGTTTGTAGTCGGCTTCTTCGTCACTTTCATAGACGACATATTTTCTATTTAATCTATTTTCAATATATTTTCTAGTGATCTCATCAAATGCAAAAATGCCCGCCTTAGCGCCTGCTTCTATTGCCATATTACTTATCGTAAACCTATCATCAATACTCAGATGTTTAAGACCTTCACCTGAAAATTCCAACACATTATATGTCGCTCCAGAAACACCAATCTCTCCTATTACATGAAGAATAATATCTTTACCCATTACCCATTTTCCTGGTTTGCCTTTAAGGACAACTTTTATACTCTCAGGAACCTGCAACCATATTTTCCCTAGTACCATTGCGGCAGCCAAGTCTGTTGAGCCCACTCCCGTTGCAAATGCAGCAAGCGCACCATACGTTGTTGTGTGAGAATCAGCTCCTATAATTAGCTCTCCAGGGGCAACAAACCCTTTTTCATGTATTATTACGTGCTCAATTCCCTCCCCTTCAAGAGAGATAAGATGGAACTTTTCTGCAAACTCTCTCATGGCTTTGTGGTTACTGGCAGAAGCTGTGTCTTTTGCGGGATAATAGTGGTCTAACACAATGCCTACTCGCGTAGGGTCAAAAACTTCTTCAGCTCCAATCTCGTTGTTAAAAACTTCCATTGCTATCGGAAATGTTATATCTGAGCCAAAAGCGAAATCTATATCCGCTAATATGAATTCCCCGGGTTTAACTTTTTCTTTCTGGGAATGCTTTGCTAAAATTTTTTCAGCAATCGTCATCCCGCTCATATCATCACCTCCACAAAAACTTTTGCGGTACCCCTTTGATCCCATTTCTTTAACGTCTTTTTAACAATTTTCTCCTCCAAAATTTTCTTCTGGCATACATCTTTTGACCTGAGCAACTTAACCTTATTTCTTAGGCAATGTTATCTTTTAATTATCCCCCCCTACATTTCAAATCGACGATTATCAGACGACAGTCGACGGTACTTAGGAGGCAAAAAAATCATCTTCTACTCCGAAAATTATCTATACCAAGAAACAGGAATTATATAGCCGCATCCTTATATTAGGTTTACTCGCTCTATACCTGGACAGTACTAAGAACAAACACTGCAAGAAGCTAAGTGACTTATAACGTTGAAACCATACGACTGAAGTTCTCTCGCTATACCTATTACTTTCATAAGGTCCACCCCTGTGATTATTCCCAACTTGTCAAGAAAGTTAACCAGGTCTTCTGTAGCAAGGTTACCCGCTGCTCCAGGAGCAAAGGGGCAACCTCCAAGTCCTCCAGTTGCCGCATCAAACCTACTGTATCCTAATTCAAGGGCAACCATCGTATTGGCAAGAGCCATACCTTGAGTATCGTGGAGGTGAAGGAAGAATGGATAGTCTTTATATCTTTGTTTTATCTTTTTCAAGGTTCTTTTTACTTCTGAGGGGTTTGCAGTACCAATAGTATCTGCCAGCGTCACGTTCTTAATTCCCATCTCCAATATTGCATCAAGCAATTCTATGACTCTTTCCGGCGGTACTGCTCCACAAAAAGGGCATTCGAATGCAGTGGCTACGGAAACTGCAAGTTCTGTATCTTCAGCTAAATCAGCTATTTTTTTGAGTTCTTCGAGGGATTCTTTTACACTCCTATTTGTGTTGGCCTTATTATGCGCTTCACTGGCAGAGATTACAAAATTTAGGCTATCAGGATTAACCTTCAGGGCATTCTCTGCACCTCTCAGATTAGGAACAAGTACATAGCTTTTTATTTTCCCCTTCCATTTTTTGTTAAATTCTTCCATTACTTCTGCAGCGTCTCTCATTTGTGGTATCGCTTTAGGACTAACAAAAGACGTAACTTCCATACAGCTTATGCCAGTAGAAGCCAACTTGTCTATTATGTTAATTTTTCTCTCTGTTGGAATAAACTCTTTGACATTTTGAAACCCGTCGCGGGGGCATACTTCCCTAATAATCGCCCTTTTGGGCTTTTTAGGTTCTGCCTCACAGCAACTTTTCATATTACACCTTCCTCCTTCAGCTTATCTATCTCTGCCTCGTCCATTCCAAGCTCTCCAACATAGATATCTTTATTATGTTGTCCCAACAGAGGAGAACATGTTTTTATCGCTGGAGGGGTATCAGAAAGCTTAATATGACTTCCTGTTATCTTTATGGCACCCGCTATTGGGTGGTAAGTCTCCACAAACATTTGTCTATCCTCTGCTATGTGAGGGTCGTTTACTACTTTATCTATGGTCATTATAGGAGCACAAGGTATGCCCTCGGCTTCCAAAAGATCCAGAACTTCCTGCATTTTATGCTTCATGGTCCATTCTTCTATTATTGCTTTAACTTCCTCATGATGCTCTACTCTATCCTTTATGCGCAAGAATTCAGGCTTTTCTGCAATATCAGGTTTCCCCATAACTTCACAAAGCTTTTGCCATAGCCTGTCATTTCCAGCCCCTATGACAATACTTCCATCGGATGTTCTAAAGGAATCATAGGGGTAAGTAGATTCGTAGCGGTTTCCTATTCTCTCAGGCACTCTACCTTCCACCAGATATATCATGTTTATTATCTCTAAGCTCGCCACGGCGGAATCTACTAATGCAACATCCACCATTTGGCCTTTTCCAGTTATGCTTCTAGCGTTGACCGCAGCCAGTATCCCTATTGCGCAGGATAACCCCCCAAGCACGTCGCCTATAGCAGTCCCTGTCCTAGTAGGTTCTCCCCCAGGCCATCCTGTGGTACTCATAAGTCCACTCATGGCCTGAGCTATTATGTCGTAGCCCGGGCGCATCTTGTAGGGCCCTGTTTGTCCAAATCCTGATATGGCCGCATAAATTATCCTTGGATTTACTTCTTTTAGCACTTCATACCCCAGTCCAAGTTTTTCCATAGTCCCTGGTCTGTAATTCTCCACCACCACATCGGCCCTCTTCACCAATTCAAGGAATATCTCTTTGCCTTTTGCACTCTTTAGGTTAAGGGTTATTCCCCTCTTATTTCTATTAAGGTTCATGTAATAAGCGCTTTCTCCTTCCTTAAAAGGCCCCATCTGCCGCGTATCATCTCCTCTTTCAGGTATTTCAATCTTTATAACATCTGCCCCCATGTCTGCTAATATCATGGTACAGAAGGGACCTGCCAAAACCCGCGTTAAATCCAACACTCTTAAATTAGATAGCGCCCCTTTAATTGCCATCTGGAATCAACCTCTTTTTTTATAAATTTTTTATTAGACATCTCTGCCGGTAGCGTACATTTTCTCTGCTTTTTTAATGTCAGGAAGGCCTACAAGTTCATTGAAGGCCTCAAAGTCAAATATTCTGCTAACCGTTGATGCAGTTGTGCCCCTATTTTTAAGTTCTTCCAGCATGTCAAAAACCGCTTTAGTCGCGGCCAAAAGGGAACTCACTGGAAATATTGCAATGTCGTATCCAATTTCTTGAAGTTCTTCAGCACTCAGAAGGGGCGTTCTTCCGCGTTCAACCATGTTAGCAATAACTGGGGCATTGAAAGATGAAGTTATCATCTTCATTTCTTCTATAGACTCTGGCGATTCTATAAAAATGATATCCGCTCCTGCTGCTTCGTAAGCTTTTCCTCGTTCTATCGCCTCTTCTATTCCCATAGAGGTCCTTGCATCTGTACGCGCCATTATCATAAGGCTATCGTCTCTTCTAGCATCACAAGCAGCCTTTATCTTTCCAACCATTTCATCCTTTGAAATTACTTGGCGCCCCAACATATGTCCGCACTTTTTTGGAGCAACCTGATCTTCTATTTGTATACACGCCACCCCTGCCTTTTCGTAAAGCCTTACCGTTCTTTGGACATTAATCGCATTGCCAAATCCATTATCAGCATCTGCTATCACTGGAATATTCACCGCTTCGACCATGTTAGCGGCATGGCAGGCCATTTCCGAAAGGGTAAGCAACCCTACATCTGGTCTACCCAACAAGCTGGCAGAGGCTCCAAAACCCGTCATATAAACGGCGTCAAACCCCGCCTTTTCAACTATTTTTGCTGAAAGCGAGTCGTAGGCACCTGGGACTACAAGTATTTCATTTTTTAAAAGCAACTCTCTAAGCTTTTTCCTTGCATTATTCATCGTAACACCTCTTTCTGACTTTTGTCGACAGTCGCCATATGCCAAAACTAATTGTATTAATGTTAGAAATTTTTGTCAAGCGTTGAAGCATTTCCTTTTTGTATGTTTACCTAACGAAGGTCTCCAATAATCAAATTTGCCATTTCAAACCTGCTGAAGTAAAATCTCTGCAACAAAACTCGTTGCCCGCTTACGTGGAGGGGATGGCCTTGGATTGGGATAAGAAAAACGAGATAGCAGAAATGAGGCAAAAAATTGACCAGCTTGACCAATCGCTCGCCCAAATACTGAAAGAACGCGTCGAGGCCGCACGGGCCATCGGCAAGCTGAAAGGCAAACATCAAGTTCTGGATCCCATAAGGGAGCAGGAGGTCATTGACAGGACAGTCAAAATCTGCAGCGGGCTGGACCCCAAGGGCATAGAGGCCGTGATGAAAGAAGTAATATCCCTTTGTAGAGCTGTCCAGAAAAGGCCAACGGTGGCTTGCCTGGGGCCAGAAGGGTCCTTTTCTCAGCAAGCAGCCTACGCCTGCCTTGGAAGGAGCATCGACCTTGAATATCTTGAAGACATAGAAGGCATTTTCAGTGCCGTAGATAGAAAATCCACCTTATTTGGGATCGTGCCGGTAGAAAATTCCATCGAAGGAGTGGTCTACAGCACCCTCGACGCCTTCTCCTCCTCCTCTTTAGATCTTTCAATTTCCATGGAAATAATGCTTCCAATAAACCATGTCCTGGCAAGTAAAAGCTCTACTTTGTCTCAAATAACAGAGGTACGTTCTCATCCTCAAGCTTTGGCCCAATGCAAGGGGTGGCTTTCCATGAACCTGCCTCAATGCCCCAGAAAAACGACTGCAAGCACCAGCGCTGCCGCCATGGAAGCGGCAAAGGACCAACGCCTTGCCGCCGTATGCACCTTGCTGGCTGCAGAGATAAACGGATTGAACGTATTGGCCAAAGATATCCAGGACCACCCTCATAACACCACCAGATTCTGGCTCATATCCAAAGGACAAAACCCAACAAAACCCCTCAAAGGCATGAACAAGGCCTCTATCCTTTTCACCGTGGCTCACAAGCCTGGTTCGCTCTTTTACGCCCTCGAGCCGGTGAAGGATGCAGGACTGAACATGATGTTCATCCAGTCCCGTCCCCTTACCAGCAACCCATTTGAGTACCTCTTCTTCGTGGATATAGAACTGGACCCCCAAGGCGAGAAAGCCCTGGAGGCCCTAAAAGAAATGGAGAAAAGATGTTTCAGCTTCAGGATCTTGGGGATATACCCCTCATTCAAAAGCCGCTGAGTCCAGTGCTTTCCTGAGGCTCGAAGTGAAGGCCCTGACCTTTTCTTCAAGGGCATGTACGTCCTTTTGGCTTTCCTCTATCAACCTGACCAAGGCACTCCCTACTACCACACCGTCAGCCAGGACCGCGGCATCCTTGGCCTTCTTTTGATCGTCGATCCCAAACCCCAAGGCCAGAGGAATTTTTATGTGGCGCCTTACCCTTCCTATGTACTCGTCCAGGTTCTTTGCCGGCCCCCTCTTGTCTCCGGTTATGCCAAACAAGGAGACACAGTACACAAACCCTCTGGCAAAGGTTGCCATCCTTGATATCCGTTCCTCCTGGGTATTTGGCGCGACCATCAATATTCCGTCCACTCCCTCGTCCTCCAGGGCCCTATAAAACGAAGGGTCTTCATCGAAAGGAAGGTCAGGGACTATGACACCTGCTACCCCTGCATCCTTTGCCTCGGAGGCAAAGCGCTGCAGGCCATACTGCAGAATTGGATTGTAGTATCCCATCAAAACCAGTGGAACCTTCACCCTTGAAGCATTTTCCCGAAGGGTCTTCAATACCCCTTCCAGGGTGACTCCCCTCTCCAGGGCTCGCTTGGAGGCCATCTGAATGATCGGCCCATCCGCCTGAGGGTCCGAAAAAGGAACGCCCACCTCCACTATGTCCGCTCCACTTTCCTGCAGCACCTCTATAAGACGCACCGTCTCCTCCAAGGAAGGATCACCAGCAGTAATGTAGGGTATCAATGCTTTCCTCTTGGCAAAAGCCTCCTGCAATCTCATCATCATATGGAAACACCACCTTTCAGCAGATAAGGCCTCACTGAGGACATATCCTTGTCTCCCCTTCCCGAAAGGCACACCACAACCAAGGCATCCTCCCCCAAAAGGGGCGCCCTCTTTATGGCTTCAGCCAATGCATGGGAGCTTTCCAGAGCCGGGATTATCCCCTCAAGCTTGCTTAGAAGCTCAAAGGCCTCAAGAGCCTCATGGTCCGTGACAGAAGTGTACTCCACTCGCCCTTTCTCTTTGAGGTAACTGTGTTCCGGTCCTACACCGGGATAATCCAACCCCGCAGAAATCGAGTAAGCCACCTGCACCTGTCCATATGGATCCTGAAGCAAATAAGACTTACTTCCATGGAGAACTCCCACCTTGCCAGCAGTGAGAGTGCATGCGTGACGCCCTGTGAAAAGGCCCGCTCCTGCAGCCTCCACACCTACCATCCCAACGTGCTCGTCCTCAAGAAAGGGATGGAAGAACCCTATTGAGTTGCTTCCTCCACCTACGCAAGCTATTAGTACATCGGGAAGCCTTCCCTCGGCCTCCAATATCTGAGACTTTGTCTCCTCGCCTATCACTCTCTGGAAATCTCTTACTATAGTGGGATAAGGATGAGGCCCTACTACCGACCCTATGACATAATACGTGTCTTTGACGTTGGTTACCCAATCCCTTATCGCCTCGTTGGTGGCGTCCTTCAGCGTCTGGCTGCCTGAGGTTACTGGCACCACCTCTGCTCCCAAAAGCCTCATTTTCTCCACGTTCAACGCCTGGCGCTCCATGTCCTCGGCGCCCATATAAACGTGGCATTCAAGGCCCTCCCTGGCGGAGGCCGTGGCCACTGCAACTCCGTGCTGGCCCGCTCCGGTTTCAGCTATTATCCGCTTCTTGCCCATCCGTTTGGCCAAAAGGACCTGGCCCAAGGCGTTGTTTATCTTATGAGCCCCCGTGTGGTTCAAGTCCTCCCGTTTGAGATATACCCTTCGATCCAACCTTTCCGAGAGGCGTTCAGCAAAATAAAGAGGTGTGGGCCTGCCGCAGTAGGTTTTAAGGAGCCTTTTTAGCTCCTCATTGAAGGAACTGTCGCGCCTTACCTCTTGGTACATTTTCTCCAACTCATCCAGGGCTGGTATCAAGGTCTCAGGCACATACCGGCCACCGAAATCTCCAAAATACCCTCTTCTGTCACTCATCTTTTCTCCCCTCCATCTTAGTCAACTGGTAGCTTCTTATAATCCTTATCGTCTCTTCCATGAGACGGTGGTCCTTAACACCTGGAGATATCTCCAGTCGGCTGTTCAAGTCCACGCCGCAGGGTTTTACTTTTTCAATAGCATTCAATACGTTCCCCGGTCCAAGTCCCCCTGCCAAAATAAAGGGTTTCCTCATCCTTTCGTGCTCGACTCTTTCCCAACGAAAGGGCTTTCCCGTCCCTCCTGCTTTGGCTTTTGCTGAGTCCAACAGAAAAAAATCTGCAACGTTCCTGTATTTCTCAAAATCCGCTCTTTCTCCCTCAGCAAAGGAAAAGGCCTTTATCACCTTCACTGGCAATCCCTCAAGAAGGCTTGGATCTTCCTTTCCGTGAAATTGGATGGCGTCAAAAATACCGCAGGAAATCACTTTCATTAAAAATGTTTCCTCGGGATCCGCCACCACGGCCACTACGCTCACGAAAGGAAAGACACCCTCGGTCAAACGCCTTGCATCGTCAAGGGTTACCTGCCTTGGGCTGGGGGCTAGAATAAAACCCAAAGCGTCGAACCCAAGCTCCAGGGCCTTCAAAACGTCCTCTTTTCTTTTCAACCCGCAAAGCTTGACTCTCACCATGGCTATCGGGTCCTTTCCACTATTTCCCTTATCCTGTCCTGGGGGTCTTGGGCCTCCACAAGATAAGTCCCCACCAAAAGGGCATCCACGCCGCAGCTTGCCAAAAAGAGAGCATCTTCCAGGGAGGAAATCCCGCTTTCTGAGACCATTTTTCGCTTCAGGGGATTCTCAAGCTTTCGCGCCAAATCCATCATCCTTTGAGTCACCCTAAGATCTATGGAAAAGTCCTTTAGGTTTCTGTTGTTGATTCCTATTATTCTCGCAGGAGTGTCCATGGCTCTTTTCAATTCATCGGGGGTATGAACCTCCAACAAAACTTCAAGGCCCAGCTCCAGCGCCTTTTCCACCATCATGGAAAGCTTTTTCCCCTCTAAAAGGGAAGCTATAAGAAGCACGGCATCAGCTCCCAAAAACAAGCTCTCGTAAAGTTGAAGGGGATCTATTATGAAATCCTTCCGCAGAAGGGGAACGGGAGAAATGGCACTCAGCTGTCTCAAGGTCTCGTTAGAACCTCCAAAGAAGTTCCCTTCAGTTACCACCGATACCGCCACAGCCCCTCCCTCCACGTACTTTTGGAACCTGGCTTCGGGCGTTAAAGTCCTTTCTATGACTCCCCTGCTGGGAGATGCCTTTTTGATCTCCGCTATGACCGCAAGCCCCCTGGCAGACGAAATGGCTTCTTTCAAAGAACGGCGAGGAGCTTTCATCCTCTTAATCTCAGCCTTTTTGGCTTCCACTATTCTTGAAAGGGTCATATGGCTTCCTCCCTTCTCGCTTCCCTCGTAAAGGCCCTGAGTTCAAAAAGAAGCTTATATGCCTTTCCGTTTGAGATTACGTCTCTGGCCAAGAACGCTCCCTCCCTCAAAGAGGGGGTTACTCCGGCCGTGAAGAAAGCCGCTGCCGCATTGAACACCACAGCCTCCACCAGGGGACCTCCTTCTCCTCTCAGCACACCTTCCATGAGGGCGGCGTTTCCTTTGGCATCCTGGCCAGCAAGAAGGTCGTTGCTCTTTTTCTCAAGCCCTACATCTTCTGGTCCTATCTCCCCTTCTTCCAATCTCCCTCGCTCTACGAAGCAAACCTTGTTGGGTCCTTCAAGGGAAAATTCATCTATGTTACCAAAGCCGCAGACCACCAGAGCTCTCTCCACACCCAACCCCGCAAGGGCCTCGGCCATGGGCCTCACCAGGTGGGGTGAATAAACACCTAAAACCTGAAACCTAACCCTGGCGGGGTTCGTGAGAGGCCCTAATATGTTAAATATGGTTCTGACTCCCAAGGCCTTCCTTATCGGAGCTACGTTCCTCATAGCCTCATGAAAGTAGGGAGCATAGATGAACCCGAAGTTGGTCCTTTCTATGCATTGAGCCACCAAGGATGGATCATCAAAAATGCCCACTCCAAGCTCCTCCAGCACATCCGCACTCCCGCACTTGCTTGAAATGGCCCTGTTGCCGTGCTTCGCAACAGCTACCCCCCCTGCTGCCGTCACCAAAGCCGCTGCGGTGGATATATTGAAGGTTCCCTTTCCATCCCCGCCAGTGCCCACTATGTCTATCAGGATCTCTTTTTTTACATTCAGGCCTTTGGCCTTTCCTCTCATCACCTCCGCAGCGGCCCTTATCTCCTCTGGGGTCTCCCCCTTGACCCGCAAGGCCGCAAGGAACGCCGCTACCTGTATTGGAGGTGCCGCTCCCTCCATTATGGCGTCCATGACGTCCTTCATCTCCAAGTAGTCGAGGTTTTTCCTCTCCAAAACCTTCTCAATGGTCATCTTCATCTCTGCTCAGCTCCTCTTCTCAGATGTTCTTTTGCTATCTTGTGAAAATTCCTCAATATCTTCTCTCCGTGATCGGTCATGATTGATTCAGGGTGAAACTGAACGCCGTACACCGGAAAGGATGTGTGCTGAATGGCCATTATGGTACCGTCCAAGGTGGTTGCTACGACCTTCAGTTCCCTGGGCAGGGAGGTCTCTTCAACCACAAGGGAATGGTACCTGGTAGCCCTGAAGGGAGATGGAAGGCCCTCCAATACTCCTTCTCCGCGGTGGTATATCTCCGAGGTCTTTCCGTGGAAGGGTACCTCTCCCCTTATTACCCTACCGCCAAAGACCTCTGCTATGGCCTGGTGTCCCAAGCACACACCCAGGATGGGTATAACTCCTGCAAAAGCCCTTATTACTTCCTTGGATATCCCCGATTCATCAGGGGTCCCCGGACCGGGAGAGATAACTATGCCGTCCGGTTGAATATCCTTTATTTCCTCGCATTGAATTTCATCGTTTCTATAAGTCCGTACAGTATCTATTAGGGAAAGGTACTGCACCAGGTTGTAGGTAAAGGAATCGTAGTTGTCTATGACCAAAATCACCTAGGCCACCCCCTTTGTTCTTTGGCCTTCCAGTATCTTGATTAGGGCCTTGGCCTTGTTCTTGGTCTCCTCGTACTCCCTCTCAGGCAATGAATCGTAGACTATGCCTGCACCAGCCTGAACGTGCAGCCTTTCTCCCTCCTGAAGAAACGTCCTTATGGCAATGCACATGTCCATGTCTTGGCCAAATCCTATATATCCCACTGCTCCGGCATAGGGCCCCCTGGCTTCAGGCTCCAGCTCCTCTATGATCTCCATGGCCTTGATCTTGGGAGCTCCGGATACGGTCCCAGCGGGGAAAGCGCTCTTCAGGATCTCGAGGGGAAAGCAGTCCTCTCGCTTGATGCCTTCCACGTTGGAGACGATGTGCATTACCTTGGAGTACTTCTCTATCCCCATAAGCTCCGTTACCTTGACCGTCCCAGGCACACAGACCCTTCCCAAGTCGTTCCTGGCAAGATCCACCAGCATCAGATGTTCTGCCCTCTCCTTCTCATCGGACAGAAGGTCATCTTCCAAGTGCCTGTCCTCAGTGGGACACCTTCCTCTCCTCCTGGTTCCAGCCAAGGGCCTTGTGGTGGCTTTGCTGCCCTCAACTCGGACCAAGACCTCCGGCGAAGAGCCAATTAGCCTAAAGTCCTTTAAATCCAGCAGAAACATGTAAGGGGAGGGGTTGGCCGACTTCAATGCCTGATAAAGAGTCAAAGGGTTAACCTTCGCCTGGGCGGTGAACCTTTGGGATAGGACCACCTGACATATATCTCCAGAACGTATTCTCTCCTTTGCCTCCTCCACCATGGAAAGGAAGCAAGATTCGGTCATGTTAGAACGAAACGTTGCCGCTATCTCCGTAGGGTCATCAAACTCCATGGGAAACTTTGGCTCCGAGATCTTTCTTTCGAGTTCCTCCAGCGAAAGTAGTCCTTCATCGTAGAGGGTCTTTTTTTCTGCTGAAGTCGCTCCTTCTGGGATCCTAACCGTCTCTATCAAGAAGATCCTTTCATATAGGTGGTCTATGGCCACCACGGAACGAAAAGCTATCATCATAGCTTCCGGGAATGGGCTTTCCTTCAGTTTCCTTTCGGGATCCTGATGGAAAAGTTTCTCCCAGTGCTGAACCATTTCATAACCCAAATAGCCCGCAAGACCTCCTGGGAAGGGGGGTAGGCCCTCGAAAAGCTCGTTTTTATGGCTTGATATATACTCCTCAATAGCTTTGTCGAACAGCTCCGGCCCGCCACTTCGCAACAGATTACCTTTAGGCCCCTTCTCCCTGAACGTGCCTTTAGCCAAGGCGAAAACCCGTTCTGGCCTTGATGCCACGAAGGAGAACCTTCCCTCGTGGGGCCTTGAAATTCCGCTCTCGAAAAGGAGGGAAAAGTTCCCTTTTCCAGCGACCCGGCGGTATATATCAAAAGGACTGTTTCTTCCGAGGGGCATTTCCCTCACCAGGGGCACTGCATTGAAACAATGGCTATACTTTTCAAATTCCACAAAACTGACCTCTTTTCTCAAACTCTTCATACCTCGTCTACCTCCTTTTTCTCCCCTTGACTTCAAAATAAGAGGGGAGAGGCTCTTCAAGGCCTCTCCCCTCTTTGATTACAGCTAAAACTCAAGCAAAACAAAAGGGCCTTGAAGAGAATCCCAAAAGGGATCCGCCTCCAAGGCCCTAAGCTCTATTTATTTACATCGCTTCAGGCTCTTGGGGGCAGACCGCGAAAGTCTGCCACCACCAATTGCGTAACGATGCTTTTTTAATGCTCAACTATCTTTCCTCCTGCAAAATGATTTTACGAGATGTTAGCACCTTCCTTTTCCTCCGTCAAGTGTTCTTCCTCTTCAAGTTCCTCCTGCACCTTCGCTTTTTCCTCTACTTTAAACCTGTTGAGCATAACTTCGAGTTTATCGGCATTCGCCATAAGGGTTTGTGCTTCTTCAGCCACTTGCATAGCTTTCTCGTTAGTGGAAACAGAGGAGGATTCTATTCCTTCCACTTTCTCGACCAGCTGGTTGTTAGCCAAAGTTATCTGTTCAACGGCTTCAGCGATTTCGTGACTTGCAGCCGCCTGCTCTTGGGCAAAGGCCGCCATGGAATGTATTGTTTCATCGATGGAGTGGATATGCTCCAAAACGGACTCTATGTTGTTCTGGGCCTCTGCTGCTTGTTGCGCCGTGATCTTAAGCTCTTCCGCTGAGGTCATTACGGCATCTGCAGAATTTCTGCTCTCCACACGAAGGACTTCCACCAAAGTGCTTATTTCCTTGGCGGCTTTGTTGGAGTTCTCTGCGAGTTTCCTGACTTCATCCGCAACCACTGCAAAGCTCCTGCCGTGTTCTCCAGCTCTCGCTGCCTCTATGGCAGCGTTAAGGGCCAACAAGTTGGTCTGATCGGCAATAGTACCTATGGTGCTTACAAAGGATGTTATCTTCTCAACGGAATCCACCAATTTCTCTATGGCCTTGGCGTTGAGTTCCGCATCCTCCGAAGTCTTGTACACAGCCTGTATTACGCTCTTAACCTGTCCTGTAGCCTCCTCTCCGATCTTGCGGGTCTTATCCGAGAGGGCCGCTGCTTCTGCTGCAGACTCTGCAACATTCTTGGAACCGCTGGAGACCTCTTCTATGCTAGCGTTGGTCTCTTCCAGGGAAGCCGCATTGTTTTCCGCAAGTTCCGCTAGGTCCTTTACCGCCCCCTGTATAACTTCCATGGCTTCATTCACTGAATCGGACAACCTTGCGAGCTCATCTGCTCCGTGTTTGTTGTTTGCCACCTCATCTTTTATGGCTTCTATGATCTGCTTTTGGTTGGTGATCATTTTTTCCATTTCCACAGCTACTTCGTATATCTCATCGCGGAAGGGGAAAGAGTACCAGCTTAAAGACACCGTGAGATCTCCGGAACCAGCCTTTTGAGCCATGTCCGAAAGGTTGCGGAGAGGTTTCTTTATGCTTCTGGTGATCAAGAAAGAGACCACCAAACCTAATAATATTACGACCAAGGTAACCACTAAGCTCAATTTGAGGCTTTGAGAAAGGCGCACCATTATATTTGAAGCAACTTCATTGACTTTCTTCAGAGTCTCCTTGTTCACATCATCAACTAACTTGTTGGTCTTCTCCGCTCTATCCTCCAAATCTTGGGCTATGCTCTGAAGGGCCTCCCAATTTGCCACCAAGTCTTCTACCGCCTTTTTGTATGAGCCTATGGCCTCAATCACCTTTTCCAAGTTCTTTTTGCTGGAAAGAACGTAGGTGTCTTTCTTGATGGCCCCCACTTCGCCTTGGACCTTAGTCAACCTTGAGAGCAAAGCCTTTACCTCGCTGTCGCTTCGAGCCAGCTGAGCTTTATATATGTCAATTCCCACGCTTTCCATTTCCCTCAACAAATCCATGGCCTTATTGATTTTTCCCATGCGCTTCATTACCGCTGCAACGCCAAGTTCAAATTCTATCTCGTTTTTTAGTTCCTCTCTCTCTCCTGCTAAGTATGCCCTCATGTTTTCCCTAACCGTAGATAAAGCCTTTTCTGTTTCTGCGCGGCTATCCTTTATACTCTCCATGGCTCTTCCTATCTTTCTGGCCGCGTTCTTGAGAGAACTTATAGCACTTGTAGCCACATTGGCTCCTTGTTCTAGCTCCTCAATGTCGCTCCTTGCGGTGGCCATCCGCATCGCCTGTTGAACAAGGGCTTCTGCTTCTTTTAATTTTTCGTCACCTTTAAGAAGGTAGCCTTTTTCGCCCACTAGAGCATATTTGGAGTAGTAAGACGATCCCTCCAAAAGTTTTTGCCTGATATCGGAAGTAAGATTTATCTCAGCAAACCTTTGCTTCACCAAGTCTTCCGTGGAGTATTGAATCTCCTGGAAATTTTTCCAGGAAAAGAACGTGGCAATAGCAAATACAACCACTACTGCCAAAATGCTTCCTGCAAGCCTTGGACCTATTTTGGTGTTTTTAAACAAACTCTTCCCCCCCTTTAAGGCGCACCGCAACTAACAAGGTTGTCAAGGGCGTTATGAATCCACCGCTTGACAACCTTGAACCCTGCAGGTCCTACTTGAACCACTTTTCGAATAGTTCCTTCCTGTTTTTCTTTACCACCTCATCTATGACTGCCTTAAGCTCGGAAGTGTTTTTAGGCATTGCCACTCCATATCGCTCTCTCGTAAAATTTTCATCCAGCAACCTAAAACGCGGGTCTTTCTTAACCTTGTACTGCAGGAATCCTCCGTCGTACACCATTGCATCGGCTTCGCCGTTCAATAACTTCTCGTATCCCTCGTCTACGCTGCTTACCAATACAATCTGGTCAGTCAATTGAGACGCCACATCTTCACAAACAGAGGCCTTCAAAGCTGCAACCTTGCGCCCTTTAAGCTGATCAGGCGACTGTATCGACGAATCCTTTGGCACTATTACCATCTGGCCACTCATGAAATACCAATCGGAAAAGTCACATACCTTGGCCCTCTCTTCCGTTATGGTTATAGCGCCCATGGCGATATCAAAGTCGCTCCAATCATAGTTGGGATCCCAAGCTTTCGTTATGTTTTCCCAACCAGGCAAACTAATCTCCAACTTTACACCTATCGCTTCCGCTATAGCGTTGGCCATATCCACTTCTAAGCCTTTGAGCTGGCCTTCCTCTTCGTAGCAAAATGGCTCGGTGACGTCCAAAGCTACCTTGATTACTCCCCTATCCTGGATTTCCTTGAGAGTCGCACCATAAACCTGGGAAACCATCAATAAAGACAAAAACACTACACACAGAACAGACAACACCTTCCTCATAACTCACACCTCCAGGTGCAATATTTATCTGCAAGATCTAATGGAAAGTATAAGAGGCACATTTTGTGCATTCAATTTTTTCTTATTAGTTTTTGCAAATATTTGGTTTCATCAAGGCTTTTATGATTTATTGCCTTATTTGTGATATTTTTCATTACTAAATAATCTCTCCCCAAGAACTTATTACGTCCAAAACGGAGGTATAAAAATGGATAAGGAAACCGCCCAACAGAACGTTACAAAAGAAGACAACAAAGGAAAAACTTCAAAGAAACGAATAGTCATAACACTTGGATTTTTAATCGCTCTTTTCGGAGCAGCAGTATATGGAGCCCCCAAGGCCATATACGGTTTCAAGCACGAAAGCACCGATGACGCCTTCGCGGAAGGGACCATAGTCTACGTTTCTCCGGAGGTTACAGGAAGGATAGTAAACGTCCTGGTGGACAAAAACCAGAAGGTCAAAAAAGGAGACGTACTCATGGAGATAGATTCCGCTGACTACAATGCTGCAGTTAAAAGGGCCCAATCGGACCTTTATTCCATACTGGCCGAAAAGGAGGCCCTAGACGCCCAGATCAAGCAGGCCCAAGGCAAGCTCGCCCAAGCGGAGGCCGTAGTGGAAGCTGCAGAGGCAGAGCATGACCTGGCCCAAAAGGACCTTTCACGGTACAAAGGGCTTATTGAGGAGGAAGTGATCCCTCAAGCCCAATTCGATCAAGTAAAGGCCCGCTCGAAAGCTTCTTCCGCTAAGCTTGCGGAAGCAAAACAAATGGTAAAAGAGGCTCAGGCATCAATAGAAAGCATCAAGAAGCAAAGGAAGCCCAGGCCGCCCTAGAAGAGGCCAAGCTGGATCTGCAGCGAACCAAGGTGCTTTCTCCGATAGATGGAACTATAGCGAAAAAACAGGCTGAGGTAGGCAATCTTGCCGTTGCGGGCCAGCCTGCCTTCGCCATCGTTCAAGAAGGCCCCCTATGGATCACAGCCAACTTCAAGGAAACCCAGACTGAGAAGATAAAAGTTGGCCAGGATGTGGACATAAAAGTGGACGCATATCCGGGCTTGACGTTAAAAGGCCACGTGGAAAGCTTCCAGCCTGGAACCGGAGCAGTGTTCAGCTTGTTGCCCCCAGAAAACGCTTCAGGCAACTTCGTCAAAGTGGTACAAAGGGTGCCGGTGAGAATAGCCATAGATTCTCCCATTGACGCAGAACATCCCCTGCGCCCAGGGCTTTCCGTGGTGGTTTTTGTAAAAGTCAGATAAAGGCAGGCCAAAGCACAAATGCCCTACGAATCCCATAAAAATGGTTAATCACCTTTACCGTGATATTGGGAACGTTCATAGCGGCGCTGGACAGCAGCATTGTCAACGTTGCCATGCCCACCGTGAGGGGTACCCTAGGGGCATCCACCAGCGAGATAACCTGGATGGCCACTGCATATATGCTCGCAAATGTAGTGGTAATGCCTTCCATAGCCTTCCTGAGCTCAAGGTTTGGAAGAGCAAGGTACTTTTTCTGGAGCGTGGTACTCTTCGGGATAGGATCAGTAATGTGTGGCCTTGCCAGAAGCCTTTCGTTCATGATCTTTTCCCGGGTGCTTCAGGGAATTGGAGGGGGAGCTTTAATTCCCATATCTCAGGCCATAATTCGCGAGACCTTTCCCCCGGAGGAGCAAGGAAAGGCCATGGACATCTTCGGCATGTGGGGTATCCTGGGCCCAGCCAGCCCCACCCTTGGTGGATGGCTCACCGACACGTACTCCTGGCCCTGGATATTCTACATCAACGTCCCAGCCATAATAGCCAGCATGATCCTCATACCAATATTCATAAAGGACCCCCCGTACCTCAAAAGAACCAAAGGCTACGTAGACGCCTTAGGGTTGGTTTCCATGGCCATAGGACTATCGTGCCTCCAGATAATGTTGGAGAAAGGACAAGAGCACAACTGGTTTCAATCTGCCTTCATAGTAAAATTGTCATTGGTCTCCTTCTTTGCCTTGGCCTTCTTCGTATGGTGGGAGCTCAGGGTGAAGGAACCTGCAGTCAACTTACGGGTACTCAAGAACATCCACCTAGCCACAGGAACATCCATATCCACCTTCCTGGGCATGGGATTATTCGGAAGCCTTTTCCTGTTGCCCCTTTTCGTACAGGAGATAAGGGGATATCCTGTGGTGGACTCAGGGATAGCCATGCTTCCTAGAAGCCTGACCATGGCCCTAACCATGCCATTGGCCGGCCGTTTCTACCAGAAACTTGGCCCAAGGAAGATGCTTCTTGCAGGGGTTGGCCTGTGCAGCGTTTCTTTCTTTTTCATGGCAAGACTCACAGTGGAAACCAGCGTGAAGGACCTTTTTATCCCTCAGCTCATCCAGGGTTTGGGCTTCGGCATAATCTTCGTATCCCTAAGCACCGCTTACCTTGCCACAGTGGACGAAAAGGACATGAACGCCGCCACGGGACTTTTCAACCTGGTAAGGACCATATTCGGAAGCGTGGGCATCGCACTGGCTGCCACGTACCTTGAAAGGGCAACCATCACTGCCAGGGCCGTCCTGGCGGAGAATCTTACTATAACCAGTCCTAAAACGTCCATATGGCTCGAAAAAGTGACTTCTGGGCTCACCTCCCAGGGAATACCAGAGAGTGTAGCTCATCAAAAGGCCCTGGCGCTTTTGGAGAGACTCTTAACCCAACAGGCTGCAGTCATAGGATACAACTACGTTTTCATGCTCGGGGTTTTCCTCTTCGCTGCATGCATCCCATTGGTGTTCTTGTTTCGATCCCCCAAAGGGGAAAAAGAAATAAGGAGTTTAATGGAATAATTTGACAAAATAGGCATCAAGTGATAAATCTTTAAACGCTGACTGAAGGCCATGGGGGCGCCCCTAAGAGGGGCTGAGAAGGTACCCCTTGAACCTGATCCAGGTAATACTGGCGGAGGGAATGGCAAGAAAAGGGAAACAACTCCTCTGCCGCCGTGGGCGGCTTTTTCTTTTCTTTCTTTTCCTTTTCACTTGCCCCTCCACCGAAAAGATGAAGGAGGGAAGAGCATGTCAAAGACCCAACTGGAAAGCGCCAAGGCTGGGATAGTCACCAAGGAGATGGTGGAAGCATCCCAGGGCGAAGAACTTACCCCAGAGGAGATACGAGATTACATCGCCAATGGCTGGGTGGTCATACCCAAGAACAAAAACAGATCAGTCAAAAACGTAAAGGCCATAGGAAAGGGACTTCGAACCAAGGTAAACGCCAACCTAGGAACCAGCGATGAAAAGGCAGATCTTGACTTCGAAAAAAGGAAATTGGAAGCGGCCATCAAAGCTGGAACAGACTCCGTAATGGACCTTTCAACTGGAGGGGACCTTAATAAAGCAAGGGAGTTCTTTCTGGAGAACTCTCCTGTCATGGTGGGAGCCGTTCCCATATACGGCATTGCCTCAGAGATGGCCAGAAAAGGCCGCAATGTGGAGGAAATGACCGAGGAGATGATATTCGACTCCATCGAACAACAGTGCCTCCAGGGAGTGGACTACATAACGGTTCACTGTGGCGTCACCCAGGAAACCGCTGCTCGCCTGAAGTACGCGGAACGCATAATGCCCTGCGTCAGCAGAGGTGGCTCTATAACTCTTCGTTGGATGAGGAAGAACAAAAAGGAAAACCCCCTATACGAGCATTTCGATGAACTTTTGAAGATTGCCCACAAATACGACGTGACACTGAGCCTGGGGGACGGCTTCAGGCCAGGAACGGTGCTCGATGCCATAGATGGGCCTCAGATAAGCGAACTTTTGATCCTTGGGGAACTTGCCAAACGAGCCAGGGAAAAAGGCGTCCAGGTGATAATAGAAGGCCCGGGCCACGTACCCTTGGAGCACATAAAGCCTCACGTAAGACTCGAGAAAAAGCTGTGCAATGAAGCCCCGTTCTACGTGTTGGGCCCCCTTCCGACGGATATAGCACCGGGATACGACCACATAACAGCAGCCATTGGAGGAGCCGTAGCGGCCGCAGCAGGGGTGGACTTCTTGTGTTACGTGACCCCGGCGGAACATCTTGGGCTGCCCGATGAAAAGGACGTATATCTTGGTGTGATGGCTGCAAGGATCGCTGCGCACGTAGGGGATATTTCAAAGGGTATCAAAAGCGCCATAGAAAGGGACAGGGCCATGTCCGTAGCAAGGCAAAACCTAAACTGGGAGGAAATGGCAAGACAAGCCCTGGATGGAGAACTTTTAAGGTGTAGGGCTCACATTGCCCAAGACAAGGAGGCCTGCACCATGTGTGGGAAGCTTTGCGCAGTAAAGTTAAGCCGTACAGAAGACTGAAACCCAAAAGGAGGATGGACAAATGAAGCTGGACGAAAAGATTATCTCAAAGGCAATTATAACCAGGTACTATCAGAAGATACTGAGCCATCTCCAGGTGGACGTAGCCATAGTTGGAGGAGGTCCCTCCGGCCTTGTCGCAGGCTACTATCTTGCAAAGGAAGGGCACCGCGTTGCACTATTTGAGCGCAAGCTGAGCGTTGGAGGAGGCATGTGGGGAGGAGGAATGCTCTTCAATGAAATAGTCGTGCAGGAGGACGCAAAGGAGATCCTGGAGGATTTTGGTGTGCGAGTCCAACCGTGGGAAGATGCTGGATACTACACTGCGGATGCCATAGAGAGCGTATGCTCCATAACCAGCAAGGCCATCCAAGCAGGACTTACCGTCTTCAACTGCATAAGCGTAGAAGATGTCTCCGTTGAAGGTGACCGCATCACGGGGTTGGTCATCAATTGGACTCCCGTAGAGATGTCGGGGCTTCATGTGGATCCCCTTTCAATAGGGGCTTCCTTCGTTATAGATGCTACAGGACACGACACCGAGGTAGTGCACATGGTGGCCAAGAAAGCTCCTGGCAAACTTATGACCCCCTCTGGAGACATCGAAGGAGAGAAGTTCATGTGCCCCGACGAAGCGGAAAAGAAGACCGTCGAAAACACCAAGGAAGTCTTCCCAGGTCTCTATGTTGCCGGCATGGCGTGCAACGCTACCTTCGGCGGCCCCAGGATGGGTCCCATATTCGGAGGCATGCTACTTTCTGGCCGAAAGGTAGCCGCACTAATATCACAACGTTTAAAATAGCAAAAAAATAGAAAAGGCCGGCAATTAGCCGGCCCTTTTCTATATTTGCTGATTATTTAGTCCTTTTTATAGAAGATTCCTATGCCGAAGAACGTCAAAGCTATGGCCACTATGGGGTTGAGCCAGTTTAGCACTGCGTAGGGTGCGTAGGAAAAGGC
This sequence comes from Thermovirga lienii DSM 17291, assembly GCA_000233775.1. NCBI lineage: Bacteria > Thermotogati > Synergistota > Synergistia > Synergistales > Thermovirgaceae > Thermovirga > Thermovirga lienii. Next base: position 1,931,353 of record CP003096.1, read on the forward strand.
ATTTACTCCGAGCATGGCTGACATGTAGCCGCCACAGGCCGTCCAAGGTATCAGAGGAGACGTAAGGGTTCCACAGTCCTCCAAGGTTCTGGAAAGCATCCTAGGGGCAAGGTTCAACCTGTCGAAGGCCGGCTTGAACATACGGCCCGGAACCACAATGCCCAGGAACTGATCTCCAAGGAATAGGTTACCAAATAGACTGGAGAAGATAGTAGTGGTTATAAGCCCTGTGACGTTGTTTATTATCTTGCTCAGGGCGTTAAGAAGGCTTTCCAAGTAGCCGCACCTTTCCATGATGCCTCCGAAACTCAAAGCGCAGATTATCAAGGAAATGGTCCACATCATGTGGTCCAGTCCGCCTCTGGTCAAAAGCTTGTCCACAGCTTCTACGCCGGTGGAGGATTCATATCCATAGTGGGCAGCAGTGATGAGGTCTGCCGCTGATGCTCCCTGATAGACCACAGCAACTATCACTCCTGCCAAGGTTCCCAGGATAAGCCCCGGTATCGCAGGAAATTTCTTGGCAGCCAGCAATATTACGAGGACAGGGGGAAGCAAGGTCATGAGATTCAGATTGAACTGGCTTGCCAGAGTGGTCCTTATAGTCTCAACGGCCTGTGCATCCACCGTCTGGCCATGAAATTTCATGCTCATGAAAGTATAAACGGCTATTACGATCAAATAGGTTGGCAAGGTTGTCCAGAGCATCGCCCTTATGTGATCGAAAAGCTCTCCTCCTGCGACGGCAGGCGCCAGGTTCGTGGTATCCGAAAGGGGGGACATTTTATCACCAAAGTAAGCCCCAGAGACTATCACTCCTGCAGTGATGGGGGCAGGAATTCCAAGGCCCGATCCGATTCCCATCAAAGCCACTCCTATAGTTCCCGCGGTGGTCCAAGAGCTTCCAGTAGCAAGAGAAACAACGGAACACGACAGAAGAGCCGCTACGAGGAAGACCTTGGGGGAAAGGATCTTGAGGCCATAATAGATCAAGGCTGGCACGGTTCCGCTCTGGATCCAAACACCGACTACCACACCCACCATCATGAGTATCACGATGGGCAAGAGAGCCAAAGAAATGCCGTTGAGCATTCCCTCCTGAAGATCGTCCCACTTCTTTCCTAGAAAGAGCATGCCGCAAAGAGCAGATATGATGGCTGCAATGAGGATAGGGATATGGGCATCCACTTTCAACTTGAGGACGGAAAAACCAATGACGAAGGCTGAGATAGCGATAACCGCTGCTGACAAACCTACTGGGGGCAGCTTCTTTTCATTCTGCTTCTGGTACTCCAAAACTTCCACCTCCAATATACTATGTACAGTATACTGGCGCGCCGGAGGTATGATACCAGAATCACAATGTCCCATCAACCCTCCATTTGGGAAGGCGACGGGACATTTTGTCTTTTATGCTTTAATTGTTGAATTTTTTAAAGATTTTCTTGGCTTTTCTCTTTCTGAGAATTTTGCTCCAGCTTGGTCCACATAAACACCTTGAGTATTTCGTTCTTCTTTTCCAACGGTAGCTCTCCGAAGTTCACCCCTGCCTCAACCATCTTTACTCCATCAGGAGTTTCCTCTTTAGTCACCCAGGCCAACTTTCCAACGTAAACCTTGTCTTCGCCCTTCGCGTGAAACTTTACCGCGCAGACCTCACCTTGCTCACCTTTCACTATGGTCTCGTCGTTTTTAAAGCGAACATGCGCCCCACCAAAACTTATATCCATGACTTGGGCCTCTATCCAAGGGCCTGAAGGAGAAGGGCCAACGCTTGCCTTGGTTTCGAAGGGCGCACGGGCATACCTTCGCTTTTTAGAGGGATCTTCCACACTGGGTTTATTCATATCCTCTGACACCATTCGGACCACTCCTCACCGTTACAGATAGCTTTATTCTATATTAACAAAAAACGCCATCTACACCACCGTACTTATACTAATAAATTGCATATCTTACGCAATTTCTGCCCTCATTTTTAGCCTTGTATAGAGCTTCATCTGCTCTTTTTATCAAATCTTTGCCCGATTCCCCTTCAAGGAAAGCTGTAACGCCAAAACTGGCAGTACAGTTGCCATCGAAGGGCATATTTTCCTGTTCTATTTTCTTTCTTAACTCCTCCGCTAAAAAAACGGCCTTTTCCAACGTTGTCCCAGGCAAAATAACTAAGAACTCTTCCCCACCCCAACGTCCCAAAGTATCAATCTTACGAATCCTCCTCTTTACTACATCCGTCACCCTTTTAAGCACTTCGTCCCCTATATCATGGCCAAACTCATCGTTTACACGTTTGAAATGATCTAAGTCAAACATTATCACAGAGAAAACAGTCCTCATCCGCTTGGAACGTTCCATTTCTTCCTGTAGCCTTTGTTCCGTGTACCTTCGATTATATGCTCCAGTGAGGGGATCTGTTATGGAAAGATATAACAATTTTTCCTGTAGCTCTTTATGCTTGGTCACATCTTTACCTGCTACAACATAGTAGGCTCTTTCCTCTATTTTCAACAAAGAAAAGGTCATATCCACAAAGATCGGTCTTTCTTCCCTTTTATGCTTAAATTTTACTTCTAGTTCCTTCCCTTCAAGGTGCTTTAAATATTCCAGTTTTTCACTTTTTACCTCGTCTCCAGATACCAAATCCAGAATCCATTCGGGTTCCAGCAAAGAAAACAAACCCTTTCCTCGGGCTTCGCTGTTGGTATAACCAAATATCTTTTCCGCTGCAGAATTTAAAAACAAAACTCTTCCCGCTTGGTCTAACAACAATATTCCATCTTTAACGGTGTTCACTATGGCCCTCAGAGTGGCTTCCTTTTCCTTCAGTTTAAGCCTGGTTTCATGAAGCTTAAGGGCCATATTTACATTGGAAAGAAGAGATACTCCCTCCGTGCCCTTGGGTATGTATCCGTAAGCACCTAAGCTATTTATCCTTTCCAAAGTTTTGGGATCTGTACTTGATGTTAGAAAGAGTATCGGAATATCTCTAACCTTTAGGATCTCCTCTGCCGTTTTGATTCCGTCGAGCTGCCCACTTAGGACAACATCCATTAAAACTATAGCTATATCTTTATCTTCGAAAACTCTCTTTATGGCCTCTTCTCCAGAGGAAACCGTGATTACGATGAAGACATCCTTGGGCAGCAGGTTCTCAACGATCCTGACATAAAAAGGAGCATCTTCTACAAGTAGCACCTTATTTATTATTTGGCCGCTGGTCTCACGCTCAACTTCTATCATCCTGCCCACCGTCTTTATGCCTCATCCAAAAATCAAAAATCCCTATGTATCAATACCAATCAAAACCTCTACCCTGTTTTTACCCTGAGCTTTGGCTCTGTATAGGGCCCTATCCGCCCTCTCAAGAAGGCTGGAAGCTGTATCGTTCTCCTGGTATTCCGCAACTCCGAAACTTGCGGAGACCGTTATTCCCTTACATATAGTTGCATCTTTTAATTTCTTCCTCATTCTCTCCGCGCACTCAGCGGCTTCATAAAAGTTTGCCCCTGGCAAAATTATCAAAAACTCCTCTCCCCCGTACCTGAAAGCTAGATCATTTACTCTAATGCAATCTCTGATCAGTCGTCCAAACTCAGCTAAAATCTCGTCCCCCACCTTGTGACCGTAAGTGTCATTTAAATCCTTGAAGTTATCTAGGTCGGCCATAATTATTGAAAAATGCTGATCCTTTGCCCTCTCTATGTATCGTTCCAGTATGGTTTCCATTTCATGTCTAGACCTCAGTCCAGTCAGAGGATCCACCCTGAAGTACTCTATGAAACGACTTACCGCATCAGCTATATTTCCTATCTCTCCTCTTTTTCTTGCATAGCCGCTAATCTGGTCTGGGTCCTTATCCAATAAAGCTTTTCCCATATCCTTTAAGGGCTTGATGAACCTAAAGTAAACATACCCAATGATCAATAGGCCAAAGGAAATGCTGGTCCCCAAAGCTATAAGAGAAAGGCTTACCAAAAGCTTCTTGCCCATAGGGAGCAAGGGATCAAGCTCCCTGAACACCAAATAACCCACTGGTTTTCCATGGTCACCCCTGAGGGGCACCGAAACAAGCCCCAGCTGGGGTTCAGGCTCCTTTGCCGCAAAGGTCACAGAACAATTAGTCAAAAGGGCCAATCGTCCTAAATAATGAGCGTCTATAACTTTTATCACAAACAGGTACCCCTGAGGGACACTTCTGCGCTCCACATCTCCTCCTGGTTGAATTGGAGCGATATAATACATGACAGTACTGTCGCCGAAGGTTCCATAGAAATGCTTAAATTCAGGCTTTTTGAAGTTTAACTTCCTTATGTATCCTTCAAGCAGGGCATCAGTTGCTACGCCGTCTTGAAATATTACTTTCCCGCTTCTATTCACCACCGCTATCCCATCAACCACATACTGAGAAAGCAAACTATCCAGGGCAATGTTATCCGCAGCCCAAAGTTGGTCTTCAGTGGAAAGAAATTCCACCATCTCGTCCCACCAAGAATAATCTTTGGCCACGAAGTCATATACGTTGTTTACCTCCTCCAGGACTACCCCTATGTTTTCCTGTAGAGTCCTATGTCGTTCAGAGGCCATATGGTTGAATTGACTCCAAATAGCTGCACAAACTACCAATATAATTAAGGTCTCCAACGCTAAAATGGAAAAAAGGAATATCAAAGACCTGCGCAAGAAAGAGTACTTCATGGCTAACTCCTGACATCGCCAGCCACAAGAAGGCTAAAATTCAATATCAAGCCACCTCTTTTCCGGCGAAAGTAACCACACGTCAACTTCACCGCCGCACTTGGACTTCACCAGTTTGGCAACTTCAAAAGCCGCTCTTCGGTGCTCCTCTTGAGGGACGACGTCCATCATGGCGTCTATATTTATGGCCACAACCTTAGTTTCGGGCGTTATCTTGCTTGAATCGCCGTTCTTCCAGCACCAGCCTCTGCAGAAAACATCTTTGGTGCCCGTATCGTAAAGGATTATCTCCCCAGGCGCAGGGGTTTCTGTTTCTTGGGGTTTACCAAGGGGGTTGTATGTCTCATCACCTGCGGCTTGCCCCAAAAGCAAGGTACCCCTGACGACGCTCAGGTCATCTCCTCCACAAGGCACTATATACTTTAAGCTTACGATATTGAATATGCAAACCAACTTGTTGACAAAGGGCAGATCCTTGCCAGATCTGACCCGCTTCACAAGGTTCGCTATGGATGGGGGGAACCTGTTGGGGTTCAAATTCATGTCCTCGAAGACCTTTCTCCAAACCAAAATTCTGGGGTGCTCCTTGTAGTTTGAAAGATCCTCACAGCTTCTCACAGCCTGCTCTTTTTCCCTGAGCATCCCTTCCAGCTCTTCGTCCCTCCCTGAATTGTCGACTCCTTTGGCCAGTACTACGTAGCGCCTGTAATTGGGGTATGATTCGAACACCTCTTTTGCTATCTCTATCCTCAACAGCCCTCACTCCCGGTCAAGTCCTATATTTTGTGTAAATTTGTTTTGGTCTCTGGTAATGGTCTTATGCATTTTTCTTATTTTTTGTTAAAGGCAATAGATTTTAGGGCTTGATCTAGATTGCTGTTGTGAAAGATATTCATAGTACTCATCCATATCAAGGTACTTCCTTCCACCAGCCCACTTGTTGTCTATCTCAAGAAGAACTGCGCCAAGCAACCTTACTGCCGATTCCCTGCTTGGAAATATCCGTATAACCCTCTCCCTACGCCTTATCTCCTCATTCAATCTCTCCACACTGTTGGTCGTCCTCAGACGCTTACGATACTTCTCCGGCAAAGACAATATCGCCACAGCATCGTCAAATCCCTCTTCCAAAATCCTCATCGCCTTAGGAGCTTTTTCTTCGTATTCCTCTAAAACCCTCATCAACAACATCCTGGCTGTCCCCATATCCGGAGCATGCAAAATAGCCTGTATCCGAGTCTTGAGCTCCCCCTGAAGACCCTTAGGTGAAGCAGATAGTATGTTCCGTATAAAATGAGTTTGACACCTCTGCCAGCTTGACCCCTGAAAATTTCTCCTCAAAGCCTTTACTAATCCCTTGTGGTCGTCAGATACCACTAAATCCACACCTCTTAAACCTCTATCTTTCAACCAACCGAAAAAATCCCCCCAGCTCTCCTCTGATTCGCTATCTCCTACCACAAACCCCAAAACTTCTCGTATACCTTCTCTGTTCACACCCACACATATAAGCATGCTCCTATGTAAGACCCTGTTTTCTTCCCTCACCCTTATAACCAATGCATCTACAATCAAAAAAGGATACTCCTTGTCCTTCAAAGACCTATCTCTCCACGCTTCTATAACTGGATCCAGCCTCCTGCATAATTCCGACACCAATGACTTGGATATCCTTACTCCACATAACTCCTCGGTTATCTCAGATACCTTACGGGTTGATACCCCATTTACTACCATCTCCATCAAAGCCAAAATAAAGGCCTGTTCGCTCCTCTGATATCTGCTGAAAAGCTCCGTAGAAAACTTGCCATTACGAAGCCTGGGCACCCTCAAAACAAGGCTCCCTACTCTCGTCGTAAGCCTGTGCGGGTATGTCCCGTTGCGATACCCTCGTCTTTCCTCTGTCCGCTCGTAAGCCTCTGCTCTCAACTGTTCCGTTGCCTGGGCTTGAAGAACTTGATTCAATACCGACTCCAATAACTTAGATACTCCAGAATCCTTACTGTCCGACAAAAATAACTGATGCAGTAATTCTGAGTCGATGGTAATATTGTACTGAGCCATTGCAAGGTCACCTCCGGTTTGGGTTTGTTTTTCCGCTTACCATTTTAAACCAGAGACCTTGCCTTGGCTCTTAATTTTACACAATTATATGGACACAACTCTCACTCCCTCTAGCTTTTCACTATCCTAATATCAACAATTGAATGAATTATATATAAAAAAATCTACTTCTTACAACCCTTTTGCAATGACACCTCAATGGGGCAGATGGGATTGTATGTTCTCCACGTGGCGCCTAATGCTCTCCTGGAGTTTGTCTACGTTCTTTTCTATGGCATCTGCGCTGTTTCTAATGGTCCCAACCTTGGTCAGGATATCGGAGGCTCTCTCCAAGGCCTTGATTATGTTCTCCATCTCGCTTCTTATGTAGCCTTCGTCTATGGCCTTCTTCTCCTCCTCCCTTACCCTCGTGGCAATCATCGCTCGGGCTATCCTGTAGGCTGTCTCAAAAAATATTACGGGCTTATCCCCCATAAGAGCGTCTTCGTCCACGGTGACAACGAAATCTCCGCCCATCCTGTAGAAATCTCCCACCTCCGGCGGCTCGTATCCCTTGCAGAAGACGAAGATTCCCATGTCCGCTTCCCTGTTCTTCTTTGCCCTGTCCAGCTCGTCCTTTATCTTCCTCAGGTTGTACCCTGAGGCCTTCTTGGCCTCGAAGACAAGCACCTTTCCAGAAGCGGCCGAATCTTCCCCCAGGCGCACTACATAATCTCCTACTTTCTCGTAGGCCACCGATCCCTTGGAGCCTGAGACGTTCTCCGACCAATCCCCAAGCTCTCTGGCAAGCCGGGCCAATCGCTCATAAAGGGCATCTTCAAAATCTCTACCCTTGGCAGTACCCCTTTGGGCCTCCTCCATCCTCCCCTTTTCCCTCTCCAAAAGAGCTAGGATGGAAGCATATTGTTCAGACGCCTTTTTATCGAACCTCTCCAGCTCTTCCCTTATGGACCGTTTAAGGCGGCTCAATGAACTGTTCTCGTCGTCCAAGGAAAAGGCCCCCAGTACCTGCCGAGAGTTTTCCTTAATTATCTCTTCAACAACTGACTCTACCCTCGCTATTAGTCCCTCTCTGTTGGCGGGATCCATCTGTCTTCCCAGGAAACTTTCGGGCCCTACTTGGCGCTTAAGCACCTCGGAAAGCCTTCCTCTCTCCATGTCAAAATACTCCTCCATGGCCCTGGCAAGACTCCCGTTCTCTCCAAAATAGCGTTCAAGGCACAGGGGAACAAAGCCCCCCTCAGCCTTGAAGTACTGCTCCAGCTTCGTCCTGATCTCTTCCTTGAAATCTGAGATTGCCCCGTTTATATCCTCTTCAACCTGGCGAAACTTTTCTTCCACCACCCTGGTGTCCAAGGAGGGCGAAGCCGATTGAATGGCTATAACGCCAACTTTCAGCGCGTCCAGGGCCTTTTCACACCTTACCTCCTCTGGAAACTGCTCCAAGTACTCCAAAACAACCCTTTCGGTTATCTCCAAGGTCAAAGTCAACTTCTCCATCCTGTCCTCCTCAGCTTCCTTTAACACAGAGCGGCCATTTGCATGTTCCATCAATGGCCGCTCCAGTTGACTAGAAATATTTTAATAAGATTTTTTACTCTATTCCAACGGCAACCGTGCCACGCCGCTTTTGCAGGCCGCTTCCGCAACAGCTTTTGCAACAGCAGGGACCACTCGAGGATCCAAGGCACTTGGGATTATGTACTCTGGTGACAGCTTTTCATCTGAAACCAATTCAGCCAGGGCCTTTGTCGCCGCAAGTTTCATCTCTTCATTTATGGCTCTTGCTCTTACATCCAAGGCCCCTCTGAAAATCCCCGGAAAACCGAGGCAGTTGTTTATCTGGTTGGGGAAGTCGCTCCTGCCCGTGGCAACCACGGCCGCCCCAGCCTCTTTGGCCTCATCGGGGAATATCTCCGGCGTGGGGTTCGCCATGGCAAAAATTATGGGGTCCTTGTTCATGGAACGCACCATATCCTGGGTCAAAAGTCCAGGACCAGAAAGCCCCAAGAACACGTCGGCACCCTTTATTACGTCCTCCAGCGCCCCCTTCTCTTTGCCAGGGTTGGTCTTTTTTGCTATCTCTTCTTTAGCAGGGTTCATGTGCTCCTTTCTTCCCTCATAGATGGAACCAGACCTGTCGCACAATATTACGTTCCTTGCCCCTGCAGATAAAAGGAAAAAGGCTATGGCTATGCCCGCTGCTCCCGCTCCCGTCATGACGATCTTTACGTCCTCCAGTTTCTTCTCCACTATCTTCAGAGCATTATAAAGCCCTGCAAGAGCTATGACGGCCGTTCCGTGCTGATCATCGTGGAATACAGGAATATCCAGCCTCTCTTGAAGTTTCCTCTCTATCTCAAAACATCTGGGGGCTGAGATATCCTCCAGGTTTATACCCCCAAAAGAGGAAGCTATTTTAGCAGCGATATCCACTATCTCATCGGGGTCCTTGGAATCAATGCATATAGGAAAGGCATCTATGCCCGCAAAACGCTTGAAAAGCACTGCCTTGCCCTCCATCACTGGAAGGGCAGCGTCTGGACCTATGTCACCAAGCCCCAAGACGGCGGTGCCGTCAGTTACCACCGCTACCATGTTGCCCTTGGATGTAACTTCGAATATGGAGGAAGGATTTCTCTCTATCTCCCTGCATGGCTCTGCGACCCCAGGCGTGTAAACCAAAGAAAGGTCCTCCATGGTCTCAACGGACATCTTACTTTCTACACTTATTTTGCCCTTGTACTGCTTATGCAATTTCAACGACCTCTTATAGACATCCTCTCTGCTGTTCATTACCTCATAACGCCTCCCCGCTTAGTTCATATGGTGGTATAAAAATTAAAATTCGCAACATAACATCCACTTAGCAGCAAAGCAAATAATGAAGCAAACTACCAAGTGGCCTTGTAATAATCCAGCACGGTATAGTGTGCTGACTATTTCATTGTCCGTACACCTCTTAAGGCTAACATTCAAAATCGATAAGTTTCATAACGTCCCTATAAATTCCTACAATTGAATTTCCTGTTTTCTTAGCAACAGCTTTAACATCTTCGTATTCTGGATGCGCTTTAACAAGTTTTCCATTTAAATAACCTTTTTTTACCCTTACTTCGCTCCCCGAAATATTCACTATTGAAAAATCCCTATCAAGCTCGTGTCTTAGCGTTTCATAACACCTTACACCGAAAGTGGAAGTTTCTCTAAATATTATCTCTTTCAACTTATTGATCTTTTCCTTTCTACAAGTCACTGTCAAAAGAGTCCCCGGCCTCTGTTTTTTCATAATGGTAGGAGTCAAAAAAACATCTAATGCACCATTTTCAAAGAGTAACTCAAATAAATACTGGTAAAATTCTGGATTCATATCATCTATATTTGTTTCCAAAACCATCAACGTTCTAGGTTTTTTTTCTTCTTCACCTACATATGTTCTCAATAGGTTTGGTATTTCTAAATCCTTAGTACCAGCACCATATCCCACAGAACCTATCCTCATATCAGGTACACCGTCAAATTCGTCGACTAAAGTTTTAATAATAGCTGCACCAGTAGGCGTCACTATTTCTTCTTTCACATCACTTTTATAAACAGGTATCCCTTTTAACAACTCTACAGTTGCAGGTGCAGGCACAGGCATAATACCGTGAAGCGTCTTAACAAAACCTGAACTCAATGGCAATGGTGAGGAAACAATCTTATCGGGCTTTATCATATCTATAAGTATGGCCGCACCTATTACATCTACTATTGAATCCACTGCACCAACCTCGTGAAAATGCACTTCTTCAGGAGAGATTCCATGCACCTTGGCCTCTGCTTCCGCTAATTTTTCAAACACCTCAATACTTATTCTTTTAATGTTTTCTTCTAAATCACTTTTACTAATTATTTCTCTTATATCTTCCATGTGTCTATTGTGGTTATGAAATTTTTCCCTGTGTAATACTTTAAAAAACCGTGCAACTATACTGTTCTTTCGTGTCTCTCCTATCTCTATATCAAAATCACTCAAAGCTATCTTCTTTACTTTTCTTTTGAACGCTTCCTCATTAACATGGCACAATAACGAAGCAATAATCATATCTCCGGAAACTCCAGCAAAACAATCAAAATACAAAACCTTCATGTTAGCTTTCTCCTATTCTGTTTATCAAACTTGCAGTATAAGCCGCCCCAAAACCATTATCTATGTTTACAACACTTACTCCACAGGCACAGGAGTTAAGCATGGCCAAAAGAGCGGATAAACCATGAAAATTAGCGCCATAACCCACACTAGTAGGTACTGCAATTATGGGAGAACTAACCAATCCTCCTAACACAGTAGGGAGTGCCCCTTCCATACCAGCAATAGCAATTAAAACACTGCATTGCCTGATTTCATCTAATTTATCTATGAGCCTATGTACCCCTGCAACTCCTACATCATAAAACCTTTTTACCGTATTCCCCAGAAGTTCTGCGGTCACAGCTGCTTCTTCGGCAACATTTAGATCAGAAGTCCCAGCAGCTACTACTCCAATTATTCCTTTCGCTTTATTAACTACCGTGTTTCTTATAAAAATTATCCTTGCTTCCTCATAGTAATCTGCCTCTTCTATCGCTTCTTTTACCGCCTCAAAATGATGCTTCGAAGATCTCGTTCCCAAAACGTTGCTTCCATTTTTATGCATATGCAAAGCTATTTCTTTAACTTGCTGTGGAGTCTTTCCCTGACAAAAAATCACCTCAGGGAACCCCTTCCTCATTTCTCTGTGGTGGTCTATCTTAGCAAACCCCAAATCCTCATAAAGAAGTTTCTTCAAAGCCTCTAATGTTTCGTCCGTTGATAGTGCGTCTTGCTTAAAATTCATTAAAATCTGCAATATTTTATCTTTATACATGACACGCCCTCTCTACGGAATGTTCATTCAAACTACCCATCCTATATCCTTCTAAATCCAAAGCCACATATTTAAACCCCGTAGACTTAATTTTTTGCACAATTTGTTCCGTTACGCCTTCTTCAAAAACTTTTATCATTTGTGATTTCGGAAGCTCTATTCGCGCAACATCTCCGTGGTGTCTAACTCTAACTCCCGAAAAACCCAAACTCTTCAAAGATTCCTCCGCTTTTTCCACCATAGTGAGCTTATAATGGGTTATTTCTTCTCTATAAGGGATCCTTGAAGCAAGGCATGGGTTAGAAGGTTTATTCCACGTAGGAAGTTCAATCTTTTTAGATAAGATTCTTATATCTTCCTTTGTTAGGCCACACTCCAACAAAGGGCTTAAAACTCCTAGCTCCTTTAATGCTCTTCTACCTGGTCTAAAATCCGATACATCATCTACATTTGTGCCTTCTAGAAGGTGTTCTAGGCCCTTTTCGTTTGCAATAGTTTTAAACTTAAGAAACAAATTAAACTTGCATATATAGCATCTGTTTAAAGGATTCTTTTTAAATTCTTCTTTCTCAAGAATGTCATGAAAATCCACAACCGCATGGGGAATTCCTATTTCTTTAGCAAGATTCACAGCTTCTTCTACTTCGCTCGAAGGATGTATAGGCGAAACAGCAGTCACAGCAAATATCTTATCCCCCAAAACATCGTAACCTATTTTAGCCAAAAAGGTACTATCAACCCCTCCAGAAAAAGCAATCAGGGCACTACCCAAACTTTGTATATACCCTTTTAATCTTTGTAACTTTTCCCTAACGCCAGCGTTTATTGCACTCTTCCCCTCTCTCTTATCTTTAATGAATTAAGCGTAAAACAATATTAGTTAGTTTTTGCCAAATTGCGGGAGCTTTCGTTATTAACTTGAAAGCACAGGTACCGTCAAACTACCCTGAGGCATCAGTATATAGCTAGGCCTTTCATGCTTTTTTTCCACATATTTTATCGCTTCGTCAATTGAAGTCATTTTACGCATAAATAGTTCCTCTGTCTTTTCTTCAGAGAGAGAAGAAATCAAAATAATTTCCTTTTCGGCAGCGACCTTACAAATTCCGTAGGCTTTGTGTCCACCCATAACAAAGTTTTTCTTTATGCGCTCTATAACGTCATTTGGTGTCTTAGCCTCTAACATCCACTCCTCGAAGACCTTCTCCCCATATCCCTGAGAACACTCAGCTACTAGGATGATAGTTCCCCCTGGCTTTGTAGCTTTATCCGCATGATCAAGAGCCTTTTGTGCTTGATAAACATTAATGTCTCTTGGGAAACCACCTGCACTGGCTATAGCAACATCTGCTTTTTGCGGTATTGGAACTTCATACATATCTGAAGAAACCGACACGCCCTTATACCATGCTTCTTCTAAATCGCCTGCAACAATTTCAACAATTTCTTTCTTGCTATTAGTAACTACATTTAATATAAAATCCACTCCCACTAATCTAGCTGCCTCTATCATTTCGAGACTTACTGGGTTCTGCTTTATAGGCGGAAGGTCATCCATTAGATATACCATCCTAGAATGATTTTTTTCTATACTTTCCCTTCCGGCAACACCTGGCAATATACTCTTTCTGCCACCCGAGAAGCCGGCAAAATAATGAGGCATAATCACCCCCAAGGTGATTAAGAAATCAGCCTCTACGGCTAACTTGTTAACTTTTAACTTTAAGCCTGTAGAAAGATCTCCTACTTCAACTAAGGAAGAAGTGTCATCAGCTTTATGCGACAAAAACCGGTATTTATTTACTAGGTTTTTGCCGTAAACTTCTTCGTCTTGTTCCCGCGTATGAGGGTCATGAATTCCCGTTGCCGTCAGGAAAGTGATTTGGTCATCTTTCAATCCGCTACCATGTAAAACTTCAAGCAATGGAGGAAGCAGAAATTCATAAGGTGTAGGACGGGTAATATCATTGACTATAATAACTACATTTTGAGGCTTCCTCGCTTCTAGCATGTCAGCCAAAGATGGAGTCCCTATAGGTGTTTTCAAAGCTTCCCTCACTGCATTTAAAGGGTCCAATTTCCCAGGTCTTTCGTTAGGCCATAGCGTTTTGATTACTCTATGTTGGTCAACATCAAAAGAAATCTCTGATCTTCCATATCTCATCTGTGTTAACACTTAAAATCACCTCTATCTTTTAGAAGAGAAAACCTTCTGGGAAGAAAATATATAAATATTTCGTGAACGTGTAATATATAACAAACACACAACCAACAGATACTGCTAAAAACTTGACTGCACTTTTTAGATCACGATCACTGCTGAGAGACCACTGAATCATCCACATAGACGTAACGCTAGCAACAAAAAAACCAATGTACTTTATGGAAATAACCCATATCAGAGACCACACCATCACTGCAACCATGTATTTGTTCATATCTTTTAAAAAATTACTCGTATATTGGGGTTTTACTTTCGATTTAACTATCATCTTCCCTGCCTATCCCGAATCTCAATTACACCAAAGGCCTCAAGTATTGCTAAGGCCTCTCTTACCAATGTGCGAGTAATACCAAACATATCCGCCAACTCGCGCTCACTTGGTAATTTATTGCCTCCGCCAAACCTCTCTTCTTTTATGTGCTTATAAATGAGAATCGCTACTTCTCTTCTCGTCATTCTCATACCTCTAAATCTGGTAGCCCAAGATAGTCCAGTTGTATATAAAACAAATCATTATGAATGATAATATCTGCTCTTTTATTAGTCAACCCACTAGAAGCGTTGCAGTTGCAAGGTAATGATATCGTCCCCTTGCAACTGCACAAAGCAAACGTATACAGTAAAGCCATATCATTTTCAAAACTAGAAGGCCTTACAGTATACGTTGACTGAGGTTTTGCTTTTTGAGACAGACAGTAAGGAGGCCGAAAGGGGTGGAATAAGCTCATTACCAGAGGAACTTGGACAAGATCACAAAATAGTTAAGGCAGCTACTTGCGTAGCTGCCTTAACTACAAAACTTGCACGAAACCCTATTGCGGTAATAGCAATTCTACCCTCAAGGCTTTAAAAAGGCCCTGATCTCTTCATATAACTTCAGCACAGAGCCCACTTAATCTTAAAATTTCTCTAGATGAATTTTATTGTATGGCAGCTCCCCTTTAGGTATGGGCTTTTTCTCCTCGGCTGGATATCCTACCGCCAGGATACATAGCACCCTGTAAGGCTCGGGGATCCCCAGAAGGTTTCTAACGTAATCCTCGGCGCTAAGCTCCGGTGAATGGTCTCGGTTTCGTATCTGGATCCAGCAGGAGCCAAGTCCTATGGAGGTAGCCACAAGCTGACCTATCATGGCGGCAAGGGAGGCGTCCTCCACCCAAACATTGGTGGTTTGTTCGTTTCCCATGACGACTATCGCAAGGGGCGCTCCTGCCAAGAAACTTGAGCTTGCTCCTCTTACCTGCGCAAGCTTCTTTATGGTTTCGGGGTTCTCAACGAAAACAAACTCCCAGGACTTTAAGTTCTTCGCCGAAGGAGACCGCAGAAGTCCCTCTTTTAGCGTCTCTATCTTCTCGGGCTCTATGGGCCTTTCCTGATATTTTCTTATGCTTCTGCGCTTTCTTAGGATATCCAACATGGTTATTACCTCCCCGACTTTCGGATGCTTGCCTATGCGATTCTATTCTATATCAAGGCAGCCTAGAATACACAGGCAGGCTTTACGACCTGAAAAACCCCTTCAGCGTGAAGGCCTCTTTTATCAGTTTCACCTTCTCTCTCTCCTCGGGGTCCTCCGAAGCTCTGTGGAAAAACTCCATGAAAAAGGCAGAAAAGACCCCAATAAAAAGTCCTAAGACCAGGGCCACCGCCAGGAGGAGCTTCTTGTTGGGTTTAAAGGGTTTGTCAGGAACCTGGGCACTTCCAAGGGAGACAACCGAAACGTTCAATGTCTTTTCCTGAAGAACCACTTTATCGTACAAGGACTGCAGCTTTTGGTAAAGCATCCACTGAACAAGCCACTCTTTGCGCTTTTTGAGGTATTCGGAGAACACCTCAAAGGAAGCCGAGCTTTGACCATTTAAGGCGCTTTTCATGATCGACTCCTCATACTGCTCAAGCTCAAGATTTAGTTCCGACAACTCCTCTTTCATGGTGGCAACCTCTGGGTTATTCCCAACGTCCGCCTCTTTTTCCGAAATAAGCATAACCTTATCCATGATTTTTTCCTGAAGCTTCAACCACTCTGCAACCACTGGTTCAAGGTCCCTGATCTTTCCGTCCACTCCCACAGATTTGGCTCCTATACCTAATTTTCCCTCCAACTCCGCCAGGTCCTTTTCAATGGCCCTGAGGTTGCCTGAAACCTCGTTGAGCTTCCCTGCGTAATCTTCTGCCATTTTTCGATACTCCCCGTATCTTACGTCCTTTAGAACGTTCTCCAGGGCATTTACGTATTCATTGGTTATCTCTGCAGCCTTCTTGGGATCAGTATAGGTAACAGAAAGCTTTATAACTCCCTCTTTGGTCCCTTGAGCTTCCATTTCGCCTATATACTTTGCAACAAGCTGATCCTTTTTTAGTTTCTTGTCAGGACCAACCATCTCCCTCCAGTTTTTCGGGGCGAATCTATCCAAAACCCTGTCCTGGACAGCGGAGCTTTTCAAAAGTCCTAAATAACTTTTGTCCGTTTCCGCCACCAGCACAGAAGCCTTGTAAAGGGGGGTCATCATAAAAGCAAAGATCAAGGCACCCACAGCAAAAAGCAGAACAGTGGCAGCTATCAAGCGTCTCCACTTGGCAAATATCACCATAATGTCCAGTAGCGATATCTCCTCGGCGTATCTTCCCTCGTAAGGCTCAACTTGATAAGTTCTTCCCTGAGACAAATCCTCCGGCATCAACCATACCTCCTTGACCTAACCATGAGTGTTTTAATTATGCTGAACAAAATTAAATATACTTTTGCAGCTTTTCACTAACACAATATAACACTTTGTTTATTTCTTCGGCAATTACCCTTTCAGCGAGGGCGTCCAGCGGGGTGGGCTCCATGTTTATGATGAAAAGCTCTGCCCCATTCCTCTTGGCCAAGGACGGAAACCAGTTTGCAGGAGATACCCGAAGGGATGAGCCCAGAACCAAAAAACACTTGCAGGACAAAGAGAGCTCCTCTGCCTTTTCCAGAGCCAAGTCAGGCAGACTCTCGCCAAAAAGGACCACATCGGGTCTGAGCTTCCCTCCACAGTTGGGGCAACTGGTTCTTTCCAGGAAAAGAGCGCTTTCGTACCTGCTGCGGCACCTCATGCACCTTACCTTTCTCAGTGTTCCATGGAGTTCCCACACCTTTTTGCTTCCAGCCTCTTGGTGAAAACCGTCCACGTTCTGGGTTATTATGCCCTTTACGTAGCCCTTTTCCTCCCAATTTGCCAATATAAAATGTCCTTCATTGGGTTTGGCCTCCAGCAGGGCCTTTATCCGCCAGCGATAGAACTCGCAAAACTCCTGGTAGTTGTTCTCCAATGCGCCTACGGATGCCAAAAGGGAAGGGTCCTTCTCCTTCCACAGACCCTTTTTGCCCCTGAAGTCCGGAAGGCCTGAGGCAGTACTCATCCCCGCACCGGTGAAGACCACCACTTCCTTGGACTTCAAAAAGGAAACCAACCGCTCCAGCCCTTCCAACATGCTTCCGCCTCCCCTCAAATATAAGCCTTGCGCTGGCCGCCTACCCTCGTCTTTGTACTTTCGCCAGGAAAACCAAGGCAACCCCGGAGAGGATCACCGCCATGGCCAGCAAGGCAACTAAAGAGAACCTCTCTCCAGCGAGGGTTGCCCCCAAGATGGCCGCTATTATGGGATTGACCAAAGCATAACTGGTGGCCACTGCAGGTCTAGTGGTCTTAAGAAGATGAACGTAAAGGGAAAAACCAGCGACAGAACCAAATACGACCAGGTGGAAGATCCCCCATGCTGCTTTCATCGTGAGAGGCCCCATTCTTTCACCCAACAAGAAGGAAATAAAAGCCAATATAGCCCCTCCTACGATCATCTGCGCCGCCGTCACAGTCTGCTGGGACTGCCATTTGATCCTTCGGTTGAGCGCCGAGCCAAAACCCCAGCACGCCGCTGCCGACAATATGTATATGACCCCGATTGGATTGCCCCTTATGCCCCTCTCCATGTTGAGCATGGCCACGCCCAAAATACCGATGACCAGCCCCAAGATCTCCAGTCTGCCTGGCCTGCCCTCCCAAAAGCTTGTGAAGACTACCGTCCACAAAGGCACGGTGGCTATAAGGGTCGCGGCAAGACCTGATGCCACCCACTGCTGACCCACGGTGAGCCCCCCTGAACCACCTACCACCATGAAAAGTCCAACAATTCCTGCCTTCATCCACTCTCCGAAGGTAGGGTCTTTCTCTCCCTTGAACTTCATTATGGCATATAAAATCACTCCGCCAGACAAAAACCTAACAGCATTCAGCATATAGGGAGGAAAGCTTTCCAAGCCAAACTTATTGGCCAGAAACGTAGACCCCCACACAGCATAAAGGGAAGCAAGACAAAGAGCTGTCTTGGCTTCCCATCTTTTGCTGCCGCTTGCAAAATCTTGATCTTTAACAAAAAGTCCCACTCAGCGCCCTCCGCTCGATTATGGTATGTAATTTAGGACAATTCTACTACGAGAGCAGAGGAGAGTTAAAGGAAAAGTGGTTTTAGTCAATAAAAATCAATTTTACCTTACTCTTTTTGCTCGCGAATTAGCCCCTTTATACGAGGCGCCACCTTGGCTCCAAGTAGAGCCACACCTAAAGCCTTGAGGGCATCACTTACAACGAAGGGGAAAAAGCCGATCTTAAGCACCGTCCAGAACGTGACGGACTTCCCTGCAACGTAGTTTAGGTTCAAATACAGCCCCAAAAGCCCTAAAACGTAAAGGGCAGCGCTTCCTGCGATGCAGGCCACTAAAACCTTGACGAAGGAGTAATCCTTGCTCCTTTCAAGAACTGCCCCTGCAACGAAAGCCGCTGCAATGAAACCCAAAAGAAAGCCAAACGTCGGGCGAAAGACAGTCTGCAAGCCTCCCGCTCCTCCCGCGAACACAGGAAGCCCCAAAAGCCCAATGAGAATGTACAAAACCTGAGACAAGGCCCCTATGCGAGACCCCAGAAGCACTCCCGCAAGAAGTACAAAGGCCGTCTGTAAAGTGAAAGGAACCACTGGCATGGGTACCCTGATGTAAGCACCCACAGTCGTCAAAACTGCGAACATAGCTGCAAGAACCATAGTTTTTGGTGTAAACCTCATGACTTAACCTCCTTGTCAACCTAATTTAAAATATGGGTGACCATGATAGATGATTATACTCCTTTCCTCTCCGTTTACAAGCTCCCAAAAACTACGGGGCGGGTTTCTACCCGCCCCTTCTAGGTTTAAGATCCATGCTTTTCTGTTGTTAGCAATTACACAGCGCTTATAACTTCTTGGGCAAGTCCTTTAAACTTGACCAGATAGTCCTTACGCTCCTTTCTGAGAGCTCCCATGATCTGGGCGTACTCCTCCCTGCTGTAATGGGTATACGGGTCGTACTGTTCTGCATTGGGGATGTCCAAAGCTTCAGGTACCTCACACCCCAAGATGTCGTCGTATTTCCAATTTATCCTTTCCGAGAGGGCGCCTACTATGGCCTTAAAGGTGACATCAGGTGTCATATTAGCCCCGTCTCTGCCCCCGATCCTGCCAGTGTTCACTATGTAGCACTTTATGTGAGGGTTATCTCGCAATATCCTGAGCAACCTGTTGCCGTTTACATGGGGGTTGTCGATTATGAAGGGGTCAAAGCCCACCACCCGCTTGGCCTGGCCCACCCTCGATGGATCCTCGGCACTGGTTATAGTGGATTCACCAAGCATATAGAAAGCCGCTGCCTGCTCTGGGGACATCAGCCTGCATATGGGAGGGGTATCATACCGCCTCATGTTGAACAAAATGGCATCTACCCTATCCAGGTCTATCTTCTCTGACGTATTGGGGATCTTATCTCTGAAGACTATGGCCCTGCCGTTGGTCGTCAAGGCGTGGTTGTTGAAGTTTATGTTGCCGTCGTCGTCCACCCAGCAGTTCTCTATGATCGCCGAAGAATGGCTGGCTGCAGCGAGGATCTCTGGCTGTTTCATTACGTTGTCCGTCTTGATGTAGAAGTTTCTCTCGGTTCCAAGGGCTTTGCCGTTGGGCAAGAGCAGGTTTATATCGTCCTGCAGCACCTCAACCCCTTCTGGAGCCTCAAGGCCGTGGTCCGAGGTAGTTATAGTGGTCTTTCCTGTCCCTGAGAGCCCAAATACTATAAGCCCCTTTTCCTCTAAGCCTCTTGGGGTATTGACCCTTACTATCTTGCTTCCTGCGTGAAGCCCTACCCCTCCAAGCTCCTCTCGCGCTATGTGCATGGCCATCCTCAGCGTGGCCATCTTGGTCTCTCCGTAGTAGTCGCTTCCCAGAATGCACGTGGTCCTGTACTGAGGGAACACCAATATCTTCCTCTGGTGCCACTCAGGGACGACCACCGTTACTATGTCTGCCGTATCTTGATCTGCCTCCGTGGCGAAGTTCGCCGCAAACATATGGGCTATCCTGGCGTACCTTCTGGTGACGTACATGTTGGCAATCATGGGGTTTTTATCGTGGGCCCCTATGCGGGCAGTGACCCTTATCATCTGTTGCCATCTCAGATAGTCCCATACCTGCTTTAAGAGAGAAAGGGCCTCCTCATCCATGGAGTACACTATCTCTGTGAAAGCAGCACTGCGGCTTCGTATCCTGGTCACATATAGGGCAGAGCCCTGATTGTTGGGCACCGACTCGAAGGAGGCTATAGCGGCCAACTCCTGGTTTGAGAGGTCTCTCAAAAGACTTCTACAAGGCGGATGCCTCAACGCCGTTATAAAGGGCTGAAACTCGTCATACACGCTCAACAAGATCACCTTCTCGGTCTGGATTTATTTCCATCAGTTTTCCCAAGCCCAGGAAATCAATAGATTCCTGGCCTCGTACCCCTTGAAGAGCTCCTCCGCCTGAGGTACGAAACTTTTGGGCACTGGAAAACGCAGCGTAACATTAACACTGTAAGATGACTCAATCAAGTCCTCTTGAACGCCAATCTCCTTAAGTTGAGCCATAAACGCCCTTGTATTCTCGTAGCCCAAGACGACAAGGGCGTTCAAACTTACCCTCCGCATGACCTTCCCGGCCTCCTCCAAGGCCAAGGTCGCGCTCCTGCCGTAGGCATCTATAAGGCCCCTCACCCCCAGCTTTATGCCCCCAAAGTACCTCGTTACCACGATCGTGGCGTTGGTGACGCCTGCATGTTGGATTGCACCAAGGATGGGCTTTCCTGCCGTCCCTGAGGGCTCTCCGGCGTCGGAATAATACTCCACTACCCTCTCCACGCCGACCCTGTAGGCCCAGCAGTTGTGGGTTGCATCTTTGAATTTTCTGTTTATCTCTCTTATGAACTCCTTTGCCTCTTCCTCGCTCCTGGTAATCCCCACAGAAGCTATGAAGAAGGATCTTTTTTCCTTGAGCTCCACGGAGACACTCTTTTGAGGCTCCCAGTAGGTATCGCTACGATCCATTGCCTTCGTCCCAGGCCTCCTTCAGCTTGGCCCAGGTCTCCTCCAGGGCCTCAGGCAGTACCCTGACCTGGGCTGTCACGGGCATGAAATTGGTGTCCCCTGCCCACCTAGGCACCACGTGAAGGTGAACATGGCCTGCAAAACCAGCACCAGCTACCTCCCCTATGTTTACGCCCAAATTGAAGCCCTGCGGCGACATGGTTTTCTTGAGCACCTTTATGCACTCAGAAGCCATCTTGTGCATCTCCAGGAGCTCTTCATCGTCCAGTTCCTCATAGTTTCCTACATGTCTGTAGGGTGCAACCATGAGGTGCCCCGGGTTGTAAGGAAAGGCATTCATTATCACGAAGACCTTTTCTCCCCGAGCCAGGATGAGCCTCTTTTTATCGTCCTTCTCCGCGGGAAAAAGGCAAAAAATACAGCCTGGTTCCTTCTTGGCGTTCTTTATATAAGCCATCCTCCAAGGTGCAAAAAGACTTTCCATTGAATCACTCCCCTTTAAGCCATCCGTCAAAGCTATCTCCTCCGGTTTCTTCTCCAAGCCTGCTTCACGAAACTCCAGGCCTGCCAAGCCCCGACAAAGGCCCCACAGGCCGCGCAAACAGGAACGGCCCAACCAGGCCAACCTGAAGCTTCCAGTCTCCTGCCCACCAAAAGCCCCAGGATCAAAAAACCACAAAGCACTAAGGCCGCTGAAATCACCTTTCCGAAAACCAAAAAATCCTCGAAGCTTCTCTTATAAACCATAAACCGCTCCTTACAGGAAGTGGTCAAGCATCCTCTATTCCTCAGGGAAAAGTTCCTCTTGTCTTGCCTCCAGGAGGTCAAAGAGTCTCATGGCAACCTGAGGGGTGAGCCCATCCAAGGTCAACTGAAGCTTACCTCGAGCTCCCTTCAACTTGACCTTTATACCAAACTTTTCAGAGATTCGTTTCGCAGATTCGGGTATCTCCATTACGCGCACCGACTTCTTCCTGGATGTCCCTGAGGTCAAAGTCCTCCTCACTGCGTCCTCGAGCTCCCTTACGGACAAACCCTTCTCCGCAGCGAGGCGGGCCAACCGTATGCACTCTTCCTCCCTTTTCAAGGCAAGAAGAGCCCTTGCATGTCCTTCGCTTATTCTGCCATCCCCAAGGTAATCCAAGACCTCTTGAGGGAGGTTAAGAAGCCTCAACTTGTTCGTAACCGCCACTCTGCTCCACCCAAGCTTCTTTGCTGCCTGTTCCTGGGTCAAGGAGAACCTGTTTATGAGCTCCTTGACGCCCAAGGCAGCCTCCAGAGGAGAAAGGTCTTCCCTTTGGAGGTTCTCCACCAGGGAAAGCTCCATAACTGAGAGGTCATCTGCGTTTATCACCTTAACAGGAACGGTCTTGAGCCCCGCCATTTTAGCAGCCTTCCACCGCCGTTCCCCTGCAACTATCTCGTACTTGCCCTTGGATGACCTCGCCAAGATAGGCTGTATTACCCCGCACTCCTTTATGGACGCTGCCAGGGACTTGAGCGAAGCGTTGTCAAAAGACTTTCTCGGCTGAAGGGGACTGGGGAAAAGATCCTCTATGGGAATGTCCAGCAAACCATCTTCCCTCTCCATATGGGCTGGCTCCTTCGGTGGGGCTTCAGCACCAGAAAAAATGGCCTCCAAACCTCTCCCTAAGACCTTTTTTCGAGCCATCGCCCTATTACCTCCTCAGCCAAACTACTGTAGGCCTTGGCCCCACTGCAAGAAGGATCATAATACCCTATGGGCTTACCATGGCTTGGAGCCTCTGAAAGTCGAATGTTCCTGGGGATTATGGTCTCAAAAAGAATGTCATTGAAACGCCTTTTAACCTCTTCTGCTACCTCTCTGGCGAGGTTGGTCCTGGCGTCGAACATGGTCAAGACCAACCCTCCAAGCTCCAGTTCCTCGTTAAGGTAGCGCCTCACCAGGTTCACCGTCCGCATCAGCTGGCTTAAGCCCTCAAGGGCGTAATATTCACACTGTAAGGGAACCAAAAGGGTATCCGCAGCCACCAAGGCGTTCACCGTCAAAAGTCCCAGCGAAGGAGGGCAATCCATGAAGACCAAATCAAAATCCTTGAAGGCACCACGATGCCTGGCGAGCCTGGTCTCCCTGCTTATGACCCCCGCCAACTCCACTTCTGCAGCCGCCAAATCAAGGGTCGCCGGCAAAGCCCATACTCCTTCCCACTCCGTAGGAATTATGACATCCTTGGGCTTTGCCTTGTCCAGGACCAAATGATAGACGTTCTTCTTCACTGCCTTGGCGTCTATTCCTAAGCCACTGGTGCTGTTTCCCTGGGGATCCATGTCTATGACCAGCACCTTCTTACCTTTACGGCCCAACTCTGCAGCGAGGTTGACACAGCACGTGGTTTTCCCAACCCCACCCTTTTGATTAGCAACAGCAACAGCCTTCAACGAACACACCTCCACCAGTGCAGTTTCTGAGCTCGCCCCGGTTTCCTAGGAAAAGTTTTTGGGCAGTACTCCTCTTTTTTCCAGACCACCAGGAACAAGTTCTTTTCACCCAGCCTGTAAGAATATATTTCTGGTTCCGAAAGGCCCAATTTATTCCACGATGGCCCCACTTCCTTAAGCTCTTCCTCTACCTTGGGCCCCTTGAAACAAAGAAGGATTCCCCCTTTCATCACCAAGGGGGACATATACTCTGCACAAAGGCCTAGATGTCCCACTGCACGGGTGGCCGCTGCTGAAAACCTCTCCCTATTTTCCGCAGCAAAGATCTCTGCCCTGTCGCATACCACGAAAGCATTCTTCAGCCCTAGGTTTCTTATCATCTCACCGACGGCAGCGCACTTCTTATGCACGCTGTCGAGGAGATAGACATTCAGGTGGGGACGGCATATCGCCCAAAGCATTCCTGGAAGCCCACCACCAGTTCCCACATCTACAGCGCTGCCAATCTCCGGGATAAGGGGTAACGAAAATCCACAATCCAAAAGATGTTCATTCCAGATCTTAGATGGATCTCGCTCCCCAGTGAGTCTAGAAGTGGAGTTCATCGCAGAAAGAATATGGACGTATGTTTCAAGGGTGTCCTCGTTCCTTTGGATCTCCGGCATTATATCTTCAATGTGGATCTCTGCCTTGATTTTTATGATTTTCACTCCTTTATCCCGCAGGAATAAATTTGCTCATATAATAATAACACTCACAGGAATTCTTTTGCACCTTCAAGGTTCTCTAAATTTGACCTAAAAGGAGGAATGTAAAGTGGGAAGCACTCTTGTAAGGTCGGGCAACATCATATCCTTGCGGCTGGAAGACGGAAGCGACTTGCTTCCAGAGCTCAAACACTTGCTGGAAAAGGAAGCAGTAAAGGGCGCAGTCATACTCTCGGCCATAGGTATGCTCAGAAACTTCACCATCGGATGGCTGGGGCCTGAAGGATACGTCAAAAAGGAATACAACGAACCCTATGAGCTTTTGAGCATCAGTGGAACCGTGAACATTATGGAGGACGGAGGAGTGTTCATCCACCCCCACGCAGCCCTTTCCGGCCGCGACCATTCTACCGTAGGAGGGCATCTTTTCAGCGGAGTGGTTCACAACACCCTCGAAGCAGTATTACTTGTTCCAGAGGGCGTCTCTTACTACCGAAAAGAACTGGAAGAGGGAGGGTACAAAAAATTCTGCCCGCAAAGAGAGGAAAATTAAGACGTTTACTTTGGCTGCTAGTTCCTATAATATTATTTGCCCAATTATTCATGGGGCTTCCTGCAGAGGCCTATCTGCAGGAAGCCTTTGCCGTAAAGGTATATGATGGCGACACCATTGAGGTAATCCTTCCAGACGGAAGCAAGAAAAAGGTGCGGTACCTCGGAATAGACACCCCAGAGCTTCATCACCCTCAAAGGGGGGAGGAGGAGCTCGGCAAAATTGCAGCAGCCTTCAACGCTCAGCTTGTCATGAAAAAGGCCATAATACTCGAAGTGGACGTTCAACCTTACGACAGGTACGGGAGACTTCTTGCATGGGTCTGGCTATCCCCAAAAAACAAGGACCTTTTGGTGAACGAAATCATAACCAGAAACGGGCTTGCTATGCCTTTTACCCTAAGCCCCAACGTCAAATATACAGATCGCATAATAAGAGCTTTCCGATTGGCCTTCAAGGAAAGAAAAGGGTTTTGGGACAAAGCCTGCCGAAGGGTTTTCACCTCCGAACAGGCTTGGAACGAACTTCCCTCATTGGCGGGGAAATTTATAACCCTGAAGCTCACCATACGGGAGATAGAACGGTCGTCCAACAAGGTATCCCTCGTGGATATGAACGGAAAGATGAGAGTAGTGATATACAACGATGACCTTCCCCGGTTCTCCAAAACGAAATTCGAAAAGAACCTAACGCTGTACGTTGCGGGAAAGCTCAGGACAAGCTTCCAGGGAGGGCAAATGAAACTGGCTGACCCCATACAGATAATCAAGATGAAACATTAACCCCAAAGTTTTTCACAACTAAATGCCAACTTGTCCACTAGAATATCCACAAATCCACATATTTTTCCACTCTTGTTTCCACTTATCCACATGTATGGGTCTATGTTTCACGTGAAACATTTTCTCCGGCTGGTGTGTTTCACGTGAAACGTATATCCTTAATCATCCTCAAGTAGTATAATTTCCCTGTGGGAGTGTTGCATTTATATACGTATTTTTCCTGATGTTTTATGCTTTATTTTCTGCAAAAATAGACATCGTATAGGCTTTTCAACCTAAACCCAACATCTGAATACATCTGGCAGGATCACCTGTTCTGTGAGGAGATAGATGGAAATGAAAAAATACATGAAGATTCTGTTCGTAAGCCTCTCTATAGCATTCATCGCTTTTGGAGGAGGGGTTTTGTATCTCTCCCAAAAGGATGTGGCTGTAGATTATGCCAAGGCCAGTGCCCAGCGCATGGCCTCAGAAAAGCTGGGAGCCACTCTTTCTGTGGGCAAGATCTCTGGGAACCCTATTCGGGGATATACCGTCTCAGGTATATCACTAAATAAAGACGGTATCCTCATAACCAAGGCTCGGGGGTTGTCTCTAAAACTTGACCCCCTAGCCCTACTGTTAGGTAAGACCAAAGTGCGAAGCGTTAAGTTGAGTGGAGGAGAGATTTTCGCTGATAACCTTCCCTCTTTGTTTACAGGTCAAGAAGAAAAGACCCTTGAAAAGCTACCCGACATAAAGCTCTCCATTGTCCAAAGCACTATACGAACGAAAGAATCCTCCGTAGGCCTTGACTCTGTAAGGCTTTCCTCGAGCAATGGGGCCCTTTCCCTTCACGGCAAGGTTTCATTCAAAGGGCTCTCCTCTGAACTTGAGGGAAGGGGTAGCTTCAAAAACGGCAAGCTTTCCCTGGAGAGGTTCAAAGCGACCATAGGTAAGGGAAATATCGAAGTTAAGGGAGATATTTACCCTACGGTGGCATGCACAGGCAAGGTCTCTGACCTTGACTTAGAAGTTGTATCCTTTTTGTGGCCCGCCCTGAAGGATAAAGGCTTCAGTGGAAGTTTCTCCACGTCCCTTGAAATCGAGGGGCCATGGCGTGAAGTGGGTCTCAGGGGAAGTTTGAGCATGGACAAAGGGCAAATATGGGGCATACCTGTAGAGGGACTTAGATCCAACTGGTGGAGTAGAGGCAGGAAACTATGGTTTGAGGACATATCTGGCTTCGCAAATAACTCTAAGGTCTCTGGAAAGCTTGGAATGCTCTTTAGCGCCCTTCCCCCGGAGCTTTACTTCGATTTGGATGTACAAGATGGGGAACTGGTCCAATGGACTAAAACCTTCCCTTGGCTGGGGTTTGCTTCAGGAAGCATAGAAAAGGCCCATATAGGCTTCGCAGTGAAAAGGGGCAAAGTGGTGGGGCCCGCGCGGGTTGAGGCCTCCTCCGTGACCATGGCTGGACAACCCATAGAAAACCTTACAGCCACGCTGGACTTCAAGGAAAACTATACATCCTTGGTCACCATTTCAGGCAGGTGGCTTGATGCTCCTGTAGCTGGTTCAGGGATAATCCGCATAAAAGAAGGGCCTTATTTTGACTTTACCCTTTCTGGAAAGGGTATCGCACTGAACAAGGCTAGAACCATCGTTCCCGTGGAGGGCATGAAACTTGAGGGCCTTGCGGGCGGTACCGTGAGAATAAGTGGAACTCCAGGCAAAATTTCGTCAGATGGCAAGCTTTGGTCTGAAAAGATAAGGGTGATGGGACATCTGATAGAGAATCCTGCAGTGGAGTTTGCCTATTCCAATTCCATGCTGCAGGTTAAAGACTTGTCCGCAACGTGGAACAGCCTACCTATACGGGGGTCGGGGAAAATATCCGGATTGGGCACCCAGAAGGCATCTTTGCTCTTCAGCGGAACTGGAGGAAAGGTAAACCTATCGAAAGTCCTGCAGGCTGCAGGGATATCCATCCCCAACTTGAAAGGTGAGGTTTCAACTTCATGGAAGGTAACTGGAAGCATAAGCAACCCTGATATCTCCCTGAGCTTCTCATCTAGCTTTATAAAGGGACCTTACGACATAGAGCTTTCGGACATCACCATGTGGACCGACCTTCCCTTATCGGCCATAAGCCAAAGGACCCCAACGGCAAAGATCTCCTTCAAGGCCCAAAAGGGAAGCCTAAGGGGCCTCCATACTGGCCCTATCTCAGGCAAAGCATCATATTCTCAGAAAGAAGTACTTTTAGAAGGACTATCCTTAAGCCTGTGGGATAGCCAGTTGACAGCTAAAGG
This sequence comes from Thermovirga lienii DSM 17291, assembly GCA_000233775.1. Classification (NCBI taxonomy): domain Bacteria; kingdom Thermotogati; phylum Synergistota; class Synergistia; order Synergistales; family Thermovirgaceae; genus Thermovirga; species Thermovirga lienii. The sequence continues at coordinate 1,959,391 of CP003096.1, forward strand.
CAAAATCCTCATGCCCCAGAAAGAGAAAGAAGCGCCCCACATGGAGTTTGAGGGCTCCGTAGAGAAGGCCAATCTGGCCAAAATGGGGGAGCCCTTCAAACTGCCCTTGAAAGGAACACTGAACGGCACCTTCAAAGTTACGGGAAGCCTCCTTTCCCCCGAGGTCGCAGCGAGTTTTTTGTGCGACGAACTGACCTTTAGGGACTATTCTTTCAGTAACGCAGAAGGTCAAATATCCGTGAAGGATGGGATAGCCAAGATAGTTAAAGGCACCGCTCGAATAGGGGAGGGAACCGTCTCCGTAAAGGGCTCTTTCCCCATTAAAAAGGAGAAAGATGCGGACTTGTCCCTTTCCATAGAGGGCAACAACCTGGATCTTGCTCTTTTTACCAAGGAATCCCGACAAGCAAGGGCCATGAACCTAGGTGGGTTGATCAACCTAGCAGTTGAGGCTTCAAGGAGCAGAGGCGATTGGTCAGGTAGTGGCGAGATTAATTCCGACACCATAAAACTTCACGGTTTAACGATAAGCAACTTCCACGCTCCTTTATCCTTCTCCGGTGACTTCCTTAAGGTCTACAAGGCCAAGGGGACCTTCTACGGGGGAAGCGCCACTGCGGACGCTCTCTTCAACCTAAGGACGGGCAAGTGGTCCGCCATGATCGCAACCTCCAACACCAACATCGAGGGAGTAGTGAAGGACGCCTTGAGCCTCAAGGGCAAGGTCACGGGGAAAGGCGACCTGAACCTCAACCTAGAAGGATCCTTTACCAAACCCATGCCCATAAAGGGAAATGGTCGTTTCTCCGCAAAGGACGGAGAGATATCGGATTTCAAGGCTATCAAGATAATAGCTGCACCCCACGGCCTTTCGTCCATCCGCTACAGCAACGTGGAAACCTACTTCAACATCTTGGGCAACACCCTCACTTTGATGCCTGGAAGCCGCATGACGGCCTATCCTCAGGATCCCTTGTACCGGTACCTCACCGCCGACGGGACCCTGGGGCCTGGTTCAAGCATAAACTTAAACTGCAGTGGCAACATAAACATGCAGACCCTCAATGCCCTGGTGGGGGCCATACAGGGAATAATGGGATCAGACATACAAAACCCACAAGAGCTCCTTTCTGGCCTCTTGGGAGGCCTGGTTGGGGGGCTGTCGAAACAGGACTTCCGGGACGTTTCCTTCCACGTTTCCGGAACGTGGGAGAAACCTATGATATCCAACATAAAGGTCTATTCTCCTGCAAAGAGTCAGCCTATACCTGAAGACAATACAGACCCATCGGTGAAAGATGACCAGACCAAGGTCAACATAAACATCCCCACCAATGGGTCTGACGAGAGCGTTGGCGATCAGCTGAAACAGCAAATACTGGAACAGATATTCAAACAGTCTGTACCCAGCGAATAGGCACCGAAACTAGTACTTTCTCAATATTTCCTCCAATGTCAGGTGGTCAATGTTGCCACCTGATATTATTATGCCGGTTTTCCTGCCCCAGCCTGATATCTTGCCGGAAAGGAGGGCCGCTACGCCAACAGCCCCGGCACCTTCAACTACCTGGTGATGCTCTCTGAAAAGCCATACTATCGCTTTTGCGATTTCCTCCTCCGTCACCGCAACAAAGCCCTTTACTCTCCTTCTTGCAAGGTCCAAAAGGCTTTGGGGAATCCAACCCGTAAGGCCATCTGCCAAGGAGTCCTTATATTCCACCTCTACAACCCTTCCCGTGGGCCAAGATGCCACATAAGGCTGTGAGGAAACTGACTGGACTCCCCATATTTCAACGTCAGGACGAAGGGTCTTGGCTGCCAGGGCTATCCCTGAGATAAGGCCGCCACCACCTGCAGGAACTATGATTGTGTCTATCTCGGGCTCATCCATCATCATCTCCAGCCCTGCGGTGCCCGCCCCACAAATGATGTATGGGTCCTCAAAAGAGGAAATGTACGTCATTTTCTCCTCTCTCTCCAAACTGTGAGCTTTCGCTTCCGCATCGTCGTAAAAATGGCCTGCCACTACGAGGTCCACCCATGGACCACCGTACCTTTTTATGGCCTTTTTCTTGGTTTCAGGACACACCCCAGGCACGCATATGGTGGCCTTCACCTTCAGCATGGACGCTGCAATGGCTATGCCCTGGGCATGGTTTCCGCTCGAGGCCGTGACAACGCCCCTTTTCTTCTCTTCTTCGGTTAAGCTGAACATCTTGTTCAAGGCACCTCTCACCTTGAAGGAGCCCGTAAGCTGCTGATTTTCCCATTTCAAGTAGACTTCACCACCTGCAATCTCCGACAACGGCAGGGATTTTTCCGTTGGTGTATGCCGCACCTTCCCTTTTAGAAATCTTGCTGCAAGAAGCAGGTCTTTCATGGATGGGTTGATGAACATTCCTGCACCTCCTCGAATAATGCTTTTTCTGATAGTATAAACCCACTGCTAAGGAGGGTGAAGGATGACTTTCAAATTGGTGGTTTTGGATTTGGATGGGACCTTATTGCGTCCCGACAACAGCATATCTTCTAAGACTCAAAAGACAATCGCAGAGTGCATCAAAAGGGGAATTTGCGTTACCATAGCCACTGGAAGGCTTTTTCCCTCTGTCTTGCCTTTTGCGAAGGCATTGAACCTGAAAGACCCCCTCATAACAGCAAACGGCGCAGACATAAGAAACCCAAGAACCAACGAGCAATTATTTTTCCGGCCTATAGACTCCCGTACTGCCAGGGAATTAATGGCTTTTTTCAAGGACAGAGGGTGGTATATCCAGTCATACGTGGGAGATAACCTTTACGTGTACGAAAGAAACGAAACCGCTCTAGAGTATGGGAGACTCACATTCCTGGATCCCATAGAGCTAAAAGAAAAGCTTTTCACCTTGAACGAAAGCCCTACCAAGCTTTTATCTATAGCAAAAAGCCCTGAAGAGGCCGTACTCATACGTAAAGCTGTGCAGGAAGAGTTTGGCGAAAGGATTTATGCTGCAGTAAGCAACCGACTCTTCGTGGACATGGCTCACCCTGAAGTCAGTAAAGCCAGGGGAGTAAAGATCTTAATGGAGAAGATGGGCATTAAAAGCAATGAAATGATGGCCATTGGGGATTCGGAAAATGACCTTCCCCTCTTTGAGATGGCAGGTTTTTCGGTTGCCATGGGAAACGCTAGAAAAGAAATCCAGGACCGCGCAGATGCTGTAACCTCGCCTAACTATGACGATGGAGTAGCTGCGGCCCTGGAAAGGTACGTGCTCCAAGATCCTTAAAGCACCCTACGGGGCCCTTTGGGGACCCTCAAACCAAGGTTTTCAAGGCCTTTATGACCGTAGATATCTCCTCTTTTGTGTTGAAATACCCCACGCTGAGCCTCAGGGCTCCCTGGGGAAAACTTCCTAAAGTCTCGTGAGCCACCGGCGCACAGTGAAGGCCAGGGCGAGCCTCGATACCATACTCATCAGCCAACTTAAGGGCCAAGGTAGCGTTATCGCCATCTTGAGGGTTAACGGCGAAGACGCTGAGGCGCCCCTGCATGGTTTTTTTGCCGTAGAGGGTAAGCTTTTTCATATCCAATATTGCCTCAAGAAGAAGCTCTCCCAGCTTTTTTTCCTTCTCTCGTATGGTTTCCAACCCCGTTTTTCTTATCCATTCCAGGGCCGCTGAAAGTCCTGCAATGCCAGGCAAGTTGGGAGTCCCGGCCTCAAACTTGTCTGGTAGGCTCTCCGGCTGAACTTGAAGGTGGGACAAACTTCCCGTGCCTCCCTCCACCAAGGGCTTTACTCTCTCAGCAAAGGAAGGTTCCCATACTATGCCTCCTGTTCCCTGGGGCCCCATAAGGCCCTTATGTCCCGTAAAGCAGAGGGCAGCAAGACCAAGGTCCCTAGCGGAGATATCCAGAACCCCAGCGGTCTGGGCGCTATCCAAGACCAATGGAACGCCGTACTGCCTACACAACTTGGACACTTCCTCAATGGGTTGGATGGTTCCGCAGACATTGCTGCAGTGGCTCATGACCGCCAGGTCTTGGCCTTCTTTCAGGGCTTGTTCGAAGCGTTCCAGATCCAACGTGCCGTCAGAAAAACACGGCGAAACGGTAACCTTTACACCCCTCTCAGACTCCAGCCTTCTTAGGGGGCGCATCACGGCGTTGTGCTCCATAGATGTGGTAACCACCCTGCTAGAGGGCCGTAAAAACCCCTTCAATACTACGTTCAGGGCCTCGGTGACGTTGGATGTGAAGGTTACGTACCTGGGGTCTTCGTCCTTGTAGCCGCCGAAGAAGGATGCCAGTCTCTCCCTGGTCGTTGTAACCAAGTCCAAGGTCTCCAAGTCCCTAGAACTGGAGGAACCTCTGGCCAGGTTGGCCCCAGAGCTGGTCATGAACTGGTACATTGCCTTTGGCACCTCTTCAGGTTTTGGCCATGAAGTTGCCGCGTTGTTCATATATATTCCCATCTCTTTCACCTCCTTTTCTTGCTCTTTATAAACTCCTGCTCGGCAATTTTAACACTATTTTTGCTGAAAAATCCGTTCTTTACGTATATAATTATTACCTAGTGGGGGTTTTTATTTTTGTTTTTCTGTTTATTCAAGATAGGAGGGGAAATGGTGAAAAATTCAAGACTATTAAGGTTTTCCGTTCAGGGAGTCTTTCTGGTCCTTCTTACCTGGATAGGCTACAGACACCAGGTTGTAGGCGGAGGTCCTTCCGGAATACCTCCGGTGGATGCTTTTTGTCCCTTTGGAGGGTTGGAGGGGCTTTTTCAAGTTATGACCTCCGGGGTTTGGCTTCGGAGGCTTGCTCCGAGCTCTTTGATTCTTTTTCTGCTCCTTGTTGGCGTTACTTTGGTGCTTGGAAGGGCCTTTTGCGGCTGGATTTGCCCCCTTGGAACGTTGGGGGAGTGGAGCGCCTCTTTGGGGCGGAAAATGGGCATAAAACCCAAAAAGCTACCCAAAAGCATAGATGGCCCTCTGAGATACCTTAAATACCTCATTTTGGCGGCCATAATTGGGGGAACTTGGAAATTGGGCACCCTGGTATGGAGAAATTATGACCCTTGGGTTGCATGGATGCATCTTTCAGCGTTTTTCGAAGCATTTCCAGAAAAACCCGGAGGCTTTATTGTGCTTTTTTTGACGGTCATAGGGGCCAGCTTCTTCATAGAAAGGTTTTGGTGTAGGTATTTATGCCCTCTGGGCGCTTTTCTCGCAATACTTCAAAAGGCTTCTTTAACCAAGATAACCAGAAGTGAGCGAAGCTGCGTTCACTGCCATAATTGTGGAAGATCCTGCCCTGTGGAGCTTGACCCCGAAAATGTGGAGGTAGAAAGGAGCGCAGAATGCATAGCCTGCGGTAGGTGTGCAGAAAACTGCCCCATAGATGGTACTCTCTTTTTCGGGATCAAGAAAAAGAAGCTATCTGTTTCGCTGGTGGGGCTTGCCACGGTGCTTTTGCTCTTAGGAGGCATAGCAACAGCTAGGTTAAGTGGCCTTTGGCAAACCTTTGCTCCCATACCTTCTTCCATAACAGGCCCTGCCGCCGTAGATTCCCTGTACGGATGGATGACCATAACTCAGATGGCAGAAGTCCTCCATGTAAGCCCCAAGGAGTTCTTAAAGCTCGGAGGCCTGGATGAATCGACTCCATTGGACGTAAGGGTCAAAGATATCCCCGGTATAGACGATGAAGCTCTCAAGGAGCGCATCAGGGAGGCTCTATCTGCTCAGGAGGCCTCTAAAAAGACGTCCTCCTTCATTCCTTCCCCAGAGGAAATAAAAGGAAGCATGACCATGAGACAAGTAGAGGAAATCTACAAGGTCCACGGAGAGGAAGTCTTCACCCTGGCTGGATGGCCTGACAACCTCAGCAAAGAAAAACCTCTCAAGGACCTTGCAGTTGAACTTGGCAAGGAAGTGAGCCAGATAAGGGATGCCGTAAAGAAATTGCTTGAAAAAAACCAGTAAAAAGTGTTAGTAGCTATTGACTTTTGTTGACTTTTATTTTGTTTCTTTTTACTATCTCTAAAGTTTTAAGTGCTATATCCCGTCCTGCAAAGGGGCGGGATATTTTTTTTGCCGTCTCTGAAAGTCTCTTCATCTCTTGGAACGAAGAGAGTATCATGTTCGCCTTTGATGCGGCCCTTCTGTATTCGAACAGGACCCTTGCTGCTTGTCTGTCCAAAAGATAGTCGCTGTTTCTCTGTTCTTGGCCGGGTATTGGGTCCGTCAATATTATGGGTTTACCCATGCACAAAAGTTCGGAGGTTGAAAGGCCGCCAGGTTTCATAAAGACTAAGTCGCTGGAAGCGTAATAGTCTATTATGTTGTCCACGAACCCCTTCACTTCCACCCTTGAAATATCTTCCCACTGGCTTGAAAGTTTCTGAAAAAGTTTTTCGTTATTGCCGCATATCACCGTTATCAGGGCATCTGTGTCTTTGTAGAGGGATACTAGGACCTCCTCGATGGGGCCCACACCAATGCCGCCTCCCATCACCAGAATGTGGCTAGCCTTGCTGTCTATGCCCAGTTTTACCCTGCCTTCCTCCTTACTTGGGGGGGATGAATAGATGGGATCAACGGGTATGCCCGTTAGAAAGATCCTTTCAGGCTCCAGGTCATCGGCAAGACACTGTTCCAAAGTCTCCTCTGATGCCACAAACCAGGCATAAAATGCAGGATTACGATGGAAAACATGGCTCAGGAAATCGGTGTTAACGTAGCAGACTGGAATTCGGTCTTTAAATTTATCCAGCACAACCTGGGAACCGAAAAAATGGGTGAATAAGACAGCATGGGGGGCGAAGTTTTCAAGTTCATCAAGGAGGCTTGCGGTGTTAACCTTCTCAGTCAGTTCAGCAAGGGTGGCGAGAACTCCATCCCTTGCTGAGGGGTTATCCATGGTATCGTAAAAGTACCCCCACAGTTGGGGCATTTTCCTAACTAGCTCCAAGTACGACCTGGTGTATATGCCCCTTACTATGGGAGAGTAGAAGGAAAGGGTATCCAAGCACAAAACCTCTACATCTGGAGACACCGTGCCAAACCATTTAGCAAGAGCTTTTGCTGCCGTCTTATGTCCCGTTCCTACCGAAGCATACAATATAGCTACCCTTATCTTAGTCATATACATCCCTCTTTCAGTCTAATCTTTTATGCCCTTCAAAAGATCCCCTAGAGTGGGCCCTGCGCTCTGCTCTTGTTCCTTTACGGCCTTGATAGCCGACTGTAAGGAATCCTTTATAAGCTCCTCGCTGTAGTTAGGAGGAAAGTAGAGGGCGGCTGCGTCAGCATGTCCACCTCCTCTTACCTTTCTTCCATCTTTTAGAAGTCCTACAATGCGTCCTGCCAAGGCATTCCTGCTTCTGAGGGAGACGCTCCAATCTCCCTGGGGTCTTCTGTTGGCCACCGCTACCAGAAGAGGAGGATTTTCCATCTTGTCCAGAACTAGCCCGCAAAAGTCCGATACGTCACCAAACTCCAAAATATTCGGCTTTACGAACATCAGGTCCTTGTCTGCTCCAGATATCTCCTCTAAGGCCCTCTTGAAGCGTTCTTCCTGCATCTTCACGAATTGGGTGGTACCTTCATGTTCCCAGCGGGCCAATTTAGGGCTTGGATCCGCAGCAAGCCTGGCAAAGAGGCTGTAGGGCCCGCACATGGTTATGTAGGCCTGCCATAATCGGCTCTCTGGAATCTTTCCTATCCACAGGTCCCTGTCGTTGGCAATCTCCACCAAACCAGCAAGGTCTTCCTTTATCTTACCCTTCAAAAAATCTCTCTCTGACAACCATTCGAAATAAACCTTAGCGGCGCACATAGAGGTATCGACCATTGCCCACGGTCTTTTAGGAAACCTTTCCTCAGTGGTCTTGTGATGATCGAAAAAAACTGGCTCTGAAGGAAGCTCAAATTCCTTATCTAGCATATCCACCGTTTGGGTACGCTGGCAGAAAAGGTCAAGCACCACAAAGTTTTCTTTCTTTTTCAAGCATTCCACCACAAGGTTATCCACATCTCCATAGCCTGTTAGGCTTACTTTTATCAAATATCCATTATTAAAGTATCTGTGCCATGCAACAGCCGCAGCAGTCACTCCATCCAGATCAGTATGGCTTATTATGTGTATAACTTTCATATGAAACACCCCAGCATCCAAAAATGGCATATTTACGTTTAAATCATACACCAAACCTAACGTGAGGAAAAAAAAAATTTTATCCACAGTTGTGGAAAATTTGTGGATTTTTCACAAGACCCCTTCTTTTCTGATAGGTCAATTTTGGTCATCCACTCATGCCAATATGGAAAGTTCAAAAATTTCCTTCTTTGCTGCTTATTTTTTTCCACATAATTTATTCCCATATCTGTGAATATGTGGATAA
>CP003097.1 GCA_000233775.1 Thermovirga lienii DSM 17291
AATTAAGAGCCAAGGCAAGGTCTCTGGTTTAAAATGGTAAGCGGAAAAACAAACCCAAACCGGAGGTGACCTTGCAATGGCTCAGTACAATATTACCATCGACTCAGAATTACTGCATCAGTTATTTTTGTCGGACAGTAAGGATTCTGGAGTATCTAAGTTATTGGAGTCGGTATTGAATCAAGTTCTTCAAGCCCAGGCAACGGAACAGTTGAGAGCAGAGGCTTACGAGCGGACAGAGGAAAGACGAGGGTATCGCAACGGGACATACCCGCACAGGCTTACGACGAGAGTAGGGAGCCTTGTTTTGAGGGTGCCCAGGCTTCGTAATGGCAAGTTTTCTACGGAGCTTTTCAGCAGATATCAGAGGAGCGAACAGGCCTTTATTTTGGCTTTGATGGAGATGGTAGTAAATGGGGTATCAACCCGTAAGGTATCTGAGATAACCGAGGAGTTATGTGGAGTAAGGATATCCAAGTCATTGGTGTCGGAATTATGCAGGAGGCTGGATCCAGTTATAGAAGCGTGGAGAGATAGGTCTTTGAAGGACAAGGAGTATCCTTTTTTGATTGTAGATGCATTGGTTATAAGGGTGAGGGAAGAAAACAGGGTCTTACATAGGAGCATGCTTATATGTGTGGGTGTGAACAGAGAAGGTATACGAGAAGTTTTGGGGTTTGTGGTAGGAGATAGCGAATCAGAGGAGAGCTGGGGGGATTTTTTCGGTTGGTTGAAAGATAGAGGTTTAAGAGGTGTGGATTTAGTGGTATCTGACGACCACAAGGGATTAGTAAAGGCTTTGAGGAGAAATTTTCAGGGGTCAAGCTGGCAGAGGTGTCAAACTCATTTTATACGGAACATACTATCTGCTTCACCTAAGGGTCTTCAGGGGGAGCTCAAGACTCGGATACAGGCTATTTTGCATGCTCCGGATATGGGGACAGCCAGGATGTTGTTGATGAGGGTTTTAGAGGAATACGAAGAAAAAGCTCCTAAGGCGATGAGGATTTTGGAAGAGGGATTTGACGATGCTGTGGCGATATTGTCTTTGCCGGAGAAGTATCGTAAGCGTCTGAGGACGACCAACAGTGTGGAGAGATTGAATGAGGAGATAAGGCGTAGGGAGAGGGTTATACGGATATTTCCAAGCAGGGAATCGGCAGTAAGGTTGCTTGGCGCAGTTCTTCTTGAGATAGACAACAAGTGGGCTGGTGGAAGGAAGTACCTTGATATGGATGAGTACTATGAATATCTTTCACAACAGCAATCTAGATCAAGCCCTAAAATCTATTGCCTTTAACAAAAAATAAGAAAAATGCATAAGACCATTACCAGAGACCAAAACAAATTTACACAAAATATAGGACTTGACCCAGGTACGTAACACATTGCTCTTCCTTTGCAATCTACAGATACTATATAATTGCAATAAGTAAACAATAGGAATGTCGTCTCCGAGCCTGATCGCCTAAAAATGCACTTCATGGCGACTGGCCGATAGGGTGTTTCTGGAAACGGAAACGCCTCCCATTGCGGAAAGGAGAAACACAAATTGCCCAAACTCAAAGTCATCATTGCTGATGAAGACCCGATGGTTTGCTATCTGTGCAGAAATTACATTAGCGGTATCTATGGATTCACGGTGACATCAGAGACTCACTCATTGAGCTCCCTAAAAAGGGAACTAAAGAACTTAACAGTCGATCTTGTGCTTTTGGATGCTCATATGGACAAAGATTTAAAGCTTGATGGCTTTAAAGGCCTTAGAAGCGCTTTCCCTAGGGTAGATTTTATCGTTATGGCAAAAACCGGTGACCCATTTATAATACGCAATGTCATATGTCAAGGCGCTTTCGATTGCCTGATAAAACCCTTTTCCTTCAAAAGATTAGAATCCTCATTGAAAGCTTACAGGACGTACAACTTGGGCCTTACCACGCGGGATAGCCCTTGGAATCAAGAAGAGTTGGATAAAATGATGAGCGAGCTCGCAAACACTAAAGTTCATCCCCTAAGAGGAGACCTGCCTAAAGGTATACAAGAAAAGCTATTGGAGAAAGTAATTCGATGCCTTGAACAAAGCAATAAAGCTCTTTCTGCCAAGGAAATAGGAGGTATTGTGGGTATATCGAGAGCTACAGCAAGAAGATACCTAGAGTATCTATTAGAAAGCAAGCTAGTGTCTGTAGAGTATCCTTTCACTAAAATTGGAAGACCCAAAAAACTCTACAAATTAGTGCAAAAACAATAAACCCAAAACAGAGCATAAATGAGCAAAAAGTTTAATGTTTCAAGATTCTTATTTATCCTTTCCAGTAGTAATAAAACGGACACAACTGGAAAGGAGGATTTTTTCTATGAATAACGGGATCTTTTGTTTTCCCAAACCCAGGAACGAACCAACCAAAAATTATGCTCCTGGTAGCGTTGAAAGGAAACTGATGAGGAAGAAGTTATCCCGCCAAGAAAAGATCAAGGTCGAGATCCCCGTGATTATAGGGGGGAAGGAGGTACGGACAGGCAAGATAAGAGAAGTAACTATGCCATGTGACCACGGGCATGTCCTTGCCATCTACCATGAAGCAGGTCCAAAGGAAACAGAACTAGCTATCAAGGAGGCTCTACTAGCCAAAAAAGAGTGGGAATCCCTCCATTGGACAGAACGGTGTGCTGTGATGCTGAAGGTCGCTGAGCTAATCAGCAACAAATATCGCTATTTATTAAATGCAGCTACGATGCTGGGACAGGCAAAAAACGTACATCAAGCAGAGATAGATGCTGCCTGCGAAAGCATCGATTTCTTAAGATTCGGAGCTTATCAGGCATCATATATTTATCAGTGGCAGCCTTTACAACCTCACGAATATGATTGTGTAAACAAAATGGAATACAGGCCACTTGAAGGATTTGTTTTAACCATATCGCCTTTTAACTTTACTGCCATTGCGCTAAGCCTCAACTCATCAGTTATTACTATGGGGAACACAACAATATGGAAGCCTGCAAGAACTTCTTTGCTTTCCAGCTACTACTTGATGAAGATTTTTGAAGAAGCTGGACTGCCTCCGGGAGTAATAAACTTTCTGCCTGGGCCAGGATCTGAAATAAGCGAAGTTGCACTCCGCAACACCAATTTCGCGGGTTTACACTTTACGGGCTCCACAGATACCTTCAACACACTATGGAAAAAGCTTGGAGAAAATATATCAAAATATAAAAACTATCCGAGGATAGTAGGAGAAACAGGCGGCAAAGATTTTATATTCGCCCATTATTCAGCAGATATTCACGCCCTCGCTACCGCTTTAGTACGAGGAGCTTTCGAATATCAGGGACAAAAATGCTCTGCAGCTTCAAGAGCTTATATCCCTAAATCCATCTGGAAGAAGTTGAGGGAAATCCTCGTCGATTGGACAAAAAATCTATCAGTTGGGGATGTTAGAGACTTCAAAAATTTTGTAAACGCCGTAATAGATGAAGCGTCTTATAAAAAAATTATGGGGTACATCGAAAAAGCAAAAACTTCGCCAAACGCAAAGATAATAGTCGGAGGCAACGGAGATAAAAGAACCGGATATTACGTAGAACCCACCATAATAGAAACAAACGATCCTAACTTCCTGACAATGAACGAAGAAATTTTTGGGCCGGTTCTGACCATCTTCGTGTATGAAGACGAGCGCTTTGAGGAAACATTAACGTTATGCGACTCCACTTCCTCATACGGCCTAACAGGCTCAATCTTCGCAAAAGACAGGAAGGCTATAGAAAAAGCAGCAAAAATATTAAGGTATGCAGCAGGTAACTTTTACATTAACGACAAACCAACAGGAGCTGTAGTTTGCCAGCAGCCATTTGGAGGAGCTCGAGCCTCAGGCACCAACGATAAAGCCGGAACTTACTTGAATCTGATTAGATGGATTTCTCCAAGAACTATTAAAGAAAATCTAAATCCCCCCACCCATTGGAGTTATCCGTTTTTGGAAAAGTAGACAAATGGTAACTAGAGGCCCTTTTTAAGGCCTCTAGTTACCATGACTATGTTATGCTGACAACGGATAGCGAAAATGTCCCCTTACAGGGTGACAATATCACTGTCCGGTAACACAATAAACAACACCTAATTGACAAAGCACATTTATTGCAGTAAACTCCCCGTCAGAATAAAGAAGCGTTTTATAAAAAATTACATATATTTGCGCATCATTGGTGCCTTATCTTGCTCTGCAAGGTAGGCTTAAAAGGGAAGACCGGTGAGAATCCGGCGCGGTCCCGCCACTGTAACGGAGAGCGTGGTTGAGATATGCCACTGTCGCTTTAATGCGATGGGAAGGTTCAACCAAGCGATGACCCGGAGCCAGGAGACCTGCCAGTGATGTAGAAGCACGCAAAACCACGAGGATGGTTGGTGCGGCAACGGGTGTCTACTTCGGACATCCGGATGGTTGGTTTTTACCAGTGCCCTCCTCAGTGGAGGGCACTTTTTTATTCAAAAAGGGGGCGTAAACATGGGCTCTTCAAGTTGCATAGTTACCATTTTTCTGGTTGTAGTCGCTGCCTTTGCAGGTAACCACCTCGGTAAGCTAAACGTTGGGAAATTTAGTCTTGGGGAATCTGGTGCGTTGGTAGCAGGCATGACCTTGTCTCTTTTTCTAAGAAACTATTCCCTCTTGATACCCTCGTGGCTTATAAAGATAAGCCTCATATTTTTCATAGCTACAGTGGGTCTTATTGCAGGCAAAAAGATACAAACAGTAATTAAAAGCCACGGCTTCAAGTTCGCTCTTTTGGGTTTATCGATAACGTTTATTGGCGCCTTAACCAGTTACATTGTTGTTCTTACACTACCAACTTTATCCAAAGGACATGCTGCAGGAACTTACGTAGGAGCTCTTACAAGCTCCCCTGGATTAGCCTCGGCCTTAGAATCCGCCACTGATTACGGAAAAATTATGGGATCAAACTACTCCGCTGACGTAGGGGTCAAGTCCAAATTTGTGTGTAAATTCCCTCTGGCAGATAAGATCACCCCGTTTTAAGCTACATTTACCTGGGTATCGGCATTATTCACCTCCTTCTGCTGTTTTTCTGTGTTAGCCTTCCACTCCCAATACTCTGCCATATCAAAGTAGCGCTTTCCTGTGGTCCACACCTCGTCGATCTCTACAAGCACTGCTCCGATCAGTCTCACAGCCGACTCCTCGTTAGGGAAGATTCGGATCACCCGCTCCCGCCGGCGGATCTCCTGGTTGAGCCGCTCGACTCCATTGGTGGTGCGCAGCCGCTTCCGGTAGCGCCCTGGTAGTGCCATCACCGCCATTGCGTCCTCGAAACCAGCTTCAAGTCGCTCTACCGCCTTTGGCGCCCGGGCGCCAAAGGCCTCTATCGTTTCGTTCAGCAACCGCCTGGCCGTCTCCATATCCGGCGCGTCGAAGATCAACCGCAGTCGCCCGTGCAGGTCGCCCTGGAGGCTCTTAGGACAGGCGTCCAGGATGTTCCGGATAAAGTGGGTCTGGCACCGCTGCCATGTCGCTCCTTGGAAGTGGGTTTCTATCGCATTGATCAAGCCCTTGTGATCATCCGAAACAACCAAGTCCACTCCCTTGAGACCGCGCTCCTTGAGCCGGCCGAAGAACTCCGACCAAGCAGCCTCTGATTCGCTATCCCCGAGCATAAGCCCTAAAATCTCCCGGTATCCCTCCCGGTTGATCCCTGTAGCGAGAAGTACGCTTGAAAGCCGTACCCGGCCGCCTTTACGCACCCGGATGACAATGGCATCTACCAGGAGAAATGGGTATTCCTGGCTGCTCAAATCTCGCTCGTTCCACTCCTTTACGATGTCGTCCAGTCTTTTGCACAGGCTGGATACGGTGGATTTGGAGAACTCCGTGCCGCATAGTTCATCAACAACCGCCCTTACCTTCCTGGTGGATACGCCGTTCACGACCATCTCGACCATGGCCAGCAAGAGCGCCTGCTCGCTCCGCTGGTACCGCTCGAAAAGCTCCGTGGAGAAGTGCCCGCTCCGGAGACGGGGAACCATAAGCGTAAGTTCTCCTACGCGAGACTTGAGCAGCTTATCCCGATACCCGTTGCGGTACCCCTGCCGCTCTTCGGTACGTTCGTATGGCTTGGCCCTGAGTTGTTCGGTAGCCTGAGCATCGAGTATCTGATTCACGATGTTCTCCACCAACCGAGCCAATCCATCATCCCGAATAAATAATCCTTGCAAGAGATCACAGTCTACGGTAACCTGGTAGTGAGCCATCTTTTCTCCCTCCTGATGATTAAGATTAAGCTACTTCTTATCTACCAGAGGGAGGGGTGGCTCTCCTGCTTCAAGCCATCAATTTTACACCATCATAATGGACACTACTTGACGTAGGTATAGCATATGCTATAAGCTATCCTATAGGAGTGTTACTGGTTATTCTTTCTACGAAATTACTGCCTCAAGTCTTCAACATAGGGACACAAAATAAAGAATTGACATCTTCTCATGCCCTTGACGCAACTGCAGATATAACTGGAAACAAGCCTGTAAATATGCAAAAAGCAATTTCATTCGTTTTGAGTTTTGCTATATGCTGCGTTTTAGGCTACCTATTAGGCAATATTGCTCTCCCCTTATACAAAATAGGATATTTCAAATTGGGCACTACAGGTGGAGTCTTGCTATCCTCCTTGGCATTAGGATATCAAAGGAAAGTCTTCTTTTTGGATTTCAGGATTAATGAGAAAGTGCTTAATAAGGTTAGATCCTTATCCTTACTAATATTCCTAAGCTCCATAGGCCTTAAATATGGAAGCCTATTTTTCAAAACGTTGAGCTTCAATCTAATTGGCATACTTTTTGCCTCCCTTGTAGCAGGAAGCATATCTATCCTTTTTGGTTTTTGGGTCGGGCATAGAATTTTCAAACTCGATTGGCCGTTATTGTTGGGAGCTCTCTGTGGAGGCATGACATCTACACCTGGTTTGGGAGCAGCAATAGAAGCAGTCAATAGCGATGAGCCTGTTTTAGGCTATGGGGCCACGTATCCTTTCGCTCTTTTCGGCATGGTGCTTTTTACCAAGATGATCTTTGTCTTGCCTGCTATATAAATAATCTGAGAGAAAGAGGTGAGCTAAATTGGAGCTTCATGAAAGAATAAGAAGTAAGGTTTTGAGAGAAAAAGTGGTATCGAAAGAGGAAGCGGCGAAATTCATCAAAGATGGAATGACCGTAGCATGTAGCGGTTTTACTCCAGCAGGCTATCCCAAGGTCGTACCTGAAATGATCGCCCAAAGAGCCCAGAAGGGTGAAAATATAAGACTAAACATCATTACGGGCGCCTCAACAGGAGATGAATTAGACGGAGTTCTCGCAAGAAGTGGCGTCATTAAGAAACGATACCCTTACCAAACAAACACCGACTGCAGAAACGGCATAAACTCGGGACAGATAGATTTTTGCGATATTCATTTGAGTCATTTGCCTCAATTTATAAAACTAGGATATCTAGGTAATATTGACATAGCCTTAGTAGAAGCTGTTGCCATCACAGAGGACGGCGGGATAGTTCCATCCACCTCTGTGGGAGCGACGAACACCTTCGTTCAAAAAGCAGACAAAGTAATAGTGGAAATAAATTTTGCCCAACCGCTGGATTTGGAAGGCCTTCACGATATATATGACCCTGGGGACCCTCCCTTAAGATCGCCAATACCTCTGTGCAGAGTTTCCGATAGAATAGGAATACCATATATCCCTTGTCCGAAAGAAAAAATTGTCGCAATTGTAATCTCAAACCGAAAGGATTCTACAAACCCCGTTGCGGAGATAGATAGAGATTCCAGGCTTATCGCAGGCCACATAATTGATTTTCTTGAATTTGAAATCAAAAAAGGAAGATTCCCCAAAAATTTACTCCCTCTACAATCCGGCGTAGGTAGTGTGGCCAATGCAGTACTAACCAACTTCAAAGAATCCCGTTTTGAAAATTTAGAGATATACTCAGAAGTCCTGCAAGACGCCGTGCTGGAGTTGATCGATACAGGAAAGGTATCCTTTGCATCTGGGACAGCCTTTACAATCTCTCCCTCAAAATTGGACCACTTTTATAAAAACTTAAAATTCTACAAGAACTACACCATCCTCAGACCCCAGGAGATAAGCAATAACCCTGAAGTAATTCGTCGCCTCGGAGTAATAGCAATGAACACTGCAATAGAAATAGATATATATGGCAACGTCAACTCTACTCATATAGGTGGATGCGCAATGATGAATGGAATCGGAGGGTCTGGTGACTTCACCAGAAACGCTGCATTGTCCATCTTTACAACTAAGTCTGTGGCCAAAGACGGCAATATATCCTCCATAGTACCCATGGTGTCCCATCATGATCACACCGAACATGATGTACACGTCGTCGTAACGGAACAAGGTTTAGCCGATCTGAGAGGCTTGAGCCCAAAAGAAAGGGTCAAACAAATAATCGGCAAATGCGCCCATCCAGATTTCAGGAAGGAATTATGGGATTACTACAGGAAAGCTCTTTTTTATGCCAAATATAAACATACTCCCCACATGTTAAATAGAGTTTTCGATTTACACAACTATATGGTTAAATATGGTACCATGAAACCCAAAGTCTGCTAAACCATTAAAGAAACCACACCTCATACAGGTCGTCTCCTTTCCTAGGCCGAGAAGGGTAACTTCTCGGCCTAAATAAATACCTCCCGCCCTAAATTTCGATCATTCCGAAGCCAATATCTCTTCATAACACTCCCTAAATTTATCCAAAGTGCATTCCTCTATAACTACGGATTTCTCACCCTTTACAGGAAGGACAAGCCTTGATTTGCCGTTGGTAAATTTCTTATCCTTTTCTATGAACGGAGCTATTTGCTCCCAGGTCAAATGGGACTTCACTGGAAGGCCCAAACCCTTCAGCAGGCTTTTGAGCCTGTTCAAGGTCTCTTCGTCACAAAGTCCCAACCTGCACGATAGGGTCGTAGCCACTACCAAACCGACGGAGACTGCGTCCCCGTGACTCCACTGGTATCCCGAGGCGCTCTCTATGCCGTGGGCCACAGTATGGCCAAGGTTTAGGCGCATCCTCTCCCCTGTTTTTTCCTGCTCGTCCATTTTGACTATGCTCTGCTTTATCGCCACGCACCTTGCTATGACCTCCACGAGAAAATCCAAGTCTCGCCTGACGAGGGCTTCTCTGTTGTTCTCCAGCAGCTTGAAAAGCTCCCAGTCCTCACCTAGGCCGTACTTGACGATCTCCGCAAGTCCCTGTCTATAGTTGTCCCAAGACAGAGTCAAGAGGCACTTGACGTCCGCTACAACTGCCCTTGGCCTGTAAAAGGCTCCAACAAGGTTTTTACCAAAAGGAAGGTTTACCCCCACCTTTCCACCTATGGAGCTATCCACCTGAGCAAGAAGGGTGGTAGGGCACTGAACCAAATGCACACCGCGCATCCAGGTAGCAGCGGCAAAACCCGCCACATCGCCCACGGAACCACCCCCTAGAGCTATTACGGTGCTTCCTCTGTCCAATCCTGCCTTGGCAAAGGCCTCATACAGTCCTTCCACATGCCTTAATGTCTTGGCCTCCTCACCTCTAGGCAGTATATAGAGCCCCTTCAGCGCCCCAAGCCTCCCTGAGAAAAAGGGACCGGAAAGCTCGTCGGCCACCACGAAAGGAAGATCCCCATCCCCCAACAAGCTCCTAAGCTTTTCTTCGCAGAGGATGCCTCTACCTATGAATATGCTGTCGTCTATTACCTCCTCAATTTTTGGAGCATCTTCATCAGTCAAAAGTCCCAAGCTCAAAAGGACCTCGTCCAGGATCTCCCCCACTGTTTTTCCGTCGGTCTCTATATGTAGGTTGCCCCCTTCATATATCTTCTGCCTCTCCCTCCAAAGTACCTCTACCTTTCCCTCGTCAAGCAATGGCCTTTTGCCCGGTTCGTTCTTCGCCCTTGCAATGGCCTCTTGTGGAGAAACTCCCAATATGACCAGGGTTCCTTCCTCCAGGATCTTACTCTTGAGGTCCTGATTCAAAAGGGTGCCCCCTCCAAGGGAGACAATGATATTGCCGGCATCCAAAAGATCAAGCAGGGTCTTTTTCTCCAGCTCCCTGAAGTAGGCTTCTCCTCTTTTTTTAAATATCTCAGCTACAGCCATGCCCTCCCTCTGCTCTATAAGAACGTCCAAATCAACGAAAGGCATACCCGTCCTCACGGATAAAGCCTTTCCCACCGTAGTTTTGCCTGCCGCCATGAACCCCCCTATGAATATGCTAGGCCTTTTCATCGTCTCTCCTCCCAACCCTACTAACATAGGAAGAAAAACGTTCTTGGACTTCCTCCAGGATATCTCCTCCAAATTGTTCCATTATGGCCTCCGCAATCACCCAGGACAGCATGGCCTCGGCTACTATCCTCGCGGCTGGAACGGCACACACGTCACTTCTTTCCCTGTGGGCAAAGGAAGCCTCCATCAGGTCCAAGCGAATCGAAGGCAGAGGCCTAGTGAGGGTGGGTATGGGCTTCATAAAGGCCCTTACAAGCACCTCTTCACCGTTGGTCATGCCTCCCTCTATACCTCCGGCGCGGTTGGTCTCTCTTTTGATCCTTCCTTTTTCATCCATAAAAATGCCGTCGTGCACCTGACTGCCAGGAAGGTCTGCTAGTCGGCCCCCCTCTCCCACCTCCACTCCCTTTATGCCAGGAATGGCCATCATAGCTTGGGCTATCCTTCCATCCAACCTGCGGTCCCACTCCACGTAGGAGCCAACCCCAGGCGGAAGTCCTTTGACGGATACCACGAAAGCTCCCCCCAAGCTATCTCCTTCACTCATCGCCTCCCTTATCCTTTCTTTCAGCCTCTCCTCATCGGTTTGAAACACACAACCCAACGGCGAGTTGGAAGCAACATGCCATTCCTCCTCTTCAGAAGGTACTTTCACCGTCACTCCACCTACGCTTGTTACCGCGCTTCTAACTTCTATCCCCAAGCTTTCTATTAAAAGCCTGGCCAAGGTCCCCGCCACGGTCCACGCTGCGGTGGCCCTGGCGCTTGCTCTCTCAAGGACCGGCCGCATGTTTTCATGGCCGTACTTCAACCCTCCTGGAAGATCTGCATGCCCAGGACGAGGACAATAAACGCTCTTTTCCTTCACTGCTTTGGGATCACAACTTTGTGGATCCATGGAGCTTCGCCACTCTTCCCACTCGCTGTTTTCAATGGTCAACCCGCATGGAGCACCAGTGGTTTTACCGTTCCAAATGCCGCCCCAGATGGTAAGATGGTCTTTTTCTATCTTCATCCTGGCGCCTCGGCCATAACCCCGCCGTCTGCGCTCAAGCTCCTTTTCCAACCTTTCTATGGGTACTGAAAGCCCTGCAGGAAGGCCTTCCACTACCGTTATGAGCCCCCTGCCGTGGGATTCTCCGCTGGTGAGAAACCTCAAAATCCCCATCGCCTCCTCCTTTCTGGCCTCAAAGGCCAAGGGCACTGCGCATAGCGCAAACTTCCGGATTTATCCCCGTAAAAAGGCGAAAGGCCCACACTCCCTGCCGCAAGAGCACTTCCTCCCCTGGTACGTGCTTCAAATTCCTCCTCTTCGCCTCTTCTATCAGTTGAGTCGTGCCCCCTGGAAGATAAACTATGTCCAAAACTCCTTTTACATCCCATGAATCCAAAAACCTCTCCAGCAAACCCTTCGGCCACGGCACACTGGACATTCCCAAGGACGTGGCATTGATAAGAAGGCCTCCGGAAGAAACAGGAAGGTCTCCCCAAGGAAGGAATTGGAAGGGCCTTTCGGGGAAAAGTTCGTTCATCTTTTCGACCAAGGTTTTCCCACGATTTTCCATTCTGTTGGTTATCCAAACTCTCTTAAAGCCCCTCTTCCCCAGGGCGTAGGCCGAAGCCTTTGCCGCTCCGCCTGCTCCTAAGAGGAAGGCCTCCTTGTCTTCAGAAATCAAAGAATCAAGTATCTCCTCTATGGCTATGACGTCCGTGTTGTACCCTAAAGCCTTCCCGTCTTTGAACAGGACGGTGTTCACTGCTCCAAGAGCCTTGGCTTCGGAGGTGGCCTCGTCCAGCAAGGTCAAAGCCGTTTCCTTATGGGGTACTGTTATGTTGCAACCTATAGCACCTAGACTCTTCAAGCCCTCCAGGGCGCCCTTCATATCTTCTTTTTTGACCTTAAAAGCCAAGTAGGCCATGTTCAGCCCCATCTTTGAAAACGCTGCGTTATGCATCGTTGGCGAAAGGCTGTGCTCCACTGGGTCCCCCAAAAGGGCCACCAGTTTGGTTTCAGCGTTTATATTCAAGGTCTTTTACCCCCTCTGAAAGCATGGACAGGTGATCGAAAAACTCTGGATAGGATATGCCAACACATTGGGCATCTTTCACTATTATCTCGTCTTGTGCAGCCAGGGCAGCTATGGAGAAGGTCATGGCGATCCTGTGGTCTTTTGAGCTTTCAACGCAACCTCCTCCAAGAGGTGTAGGACCAGTTATAAAAAAGCCGTCCTCCAGCTCCTCCACGTCTGCTCCCAAGGCTCTGAGCCCCTTGGCCATTGAACTTATGCGGTCTGACTCCTTCACCCTCAGCTCCTCTGCATGGGTGATCTTGGTTACCCCGTGGGCCTGGGTAGCTATGAGGGCCAGCAATGGAAGCTCATCTATCATGGTGGGAATTGCGTCTTTTTCCACCTCTATACCCTCAAGTTCCGAGTACCTAACCCTTATGTTGCCCACTGGTTCTCCGCCGGCAGACTCTTTTTCCTCTATCTCTATGGAAGCCCCCATCTTTTTAAGGCATTCCAAAAAACCCGTCCTTGTGGGGTTTATCCCTACGTTTTCCAGCACTATATCTGAGCCCGGAACAATGAGTGCCCCAGTTATCCAAAAGGCAGCGGAGGAGAAATCCCCAGGAACCCTTATAGAACACCCTGGAAGGTCGCTGCATGGATAAACCGTTATTCGATTATCTTCCTGCCTCAGGGGCACTCCAATATGTCGCAAAAGTCTTTCCGAGTGGTCCCTGCTCTTGGCAGGCTCCACTACGGTCACGCTCCCGTGGGCGTTCAAGCCTGCTAGAATCAGGGCGGTCTTCACCTGAGCGCTGGCCATGGGAAGCTCAAAGGTTCCTCCCGAAAGGCAGCCCCCCCTTATGGAAAGAGGAAGGTAAGCTCCGCCCCCAGGCCCATCTATCCTTGCCCCTAAAGTCCTAAGAGGGGATACAACCCGCCCCATGGGCCTTTTTCGCAAGCTCTCATCGCCGGTTATGACAGCAAAGACTCCTGGCGTGCCGGCCAAAAGGCCGCACAAAAGCCTGGCAGTGGTCCCTGAATTGCCAGCATCCAGGGGAGCTTTTATCTCCCCTGGATTCATCCCCCTTCTTACCCTTACCTTGTCTCCAATTCTCTCCACTAGGCACCCTGCAAGCTCAAGACACCTGAGGGTGGAGGCACAATCTGCTCCAGAGGAGAAATTCTCTGCAGTTATGCCCTCAGAGGAAAGGGCTCCGAAGAAGCCCACCCTATGGGATATGGATTTATCCCCTGGGAGGGTCAAACGTCCTTTTAGCCCTCCCTCTGCGGGCCTTATTCTTACGTCATTGCTCATCCCTATCACCCCTTTTGCTTACGCTCATGCCAAGGATCTTCTCCCTGCAGGACTTGGCCTTTTGCGCCATTTTAATGACTTCGTCAGTGCTTGAACCGGCTATTTCGCCCAGCAAAGACTCGGCCCGCAGGAGCAATGGCCTTATCAGATCCTGATTTTGCTCCCACATTTGGGCCACAAGCCAGGACGGTCCGCTGGAAAGCCTTGATGTATCCCTGAAGCCCCCGGAAGCCATAGAAAAAAGCCCCTCTAAATCCTTCATCTGCTCTGCTGCCACAAGGGGTAGCACCATGGAAAGCAACATGGGAAAGTGACTCAGGCACGCCGCTGCCCTGTCGTGAGACAAAGGATCCATCCGGAGGCTTGAGCCTCCCAGAGCCGATGCTAGCTCCTCTGCGATCTCCACGACCTCTTCGGATGTGTGAGCAAAGGGCACCACGGCGCAGAGGGCTCCTTGGAAAAGGTCACAAGAGGCGTTATTTATCCCCCCATTTTCCCTGCCCGCCATGGGATGAAACCCCACGTACCTCTCCCGCCATAGTTCCGATAGTGCCCCTCCCACTCTGCGCTTGGCACTTCCTGTATCCATTACGGCCTTGACGTTCCCGTTGGGGCAAAGGTACGCTTTTCCGCCTACGTCCACTATCTCCCCAGCTGGAACAGCTATCACAAGGACATCCGAAGATGAAACGAGTTCTTCCAACGTACCGTCCCCGTTGTCTATAAAGCCTCTCTCTTTGGCAAACTTCATCACTTCTTCGTCAACGTCCCAACCTGAAACCTTCCTCGCTCCTCCACGAGTCTTCAATGCACAAGCTATGGATCCTCCTATAAGGCCGAGACCTACGATACCTACATGGCAATCCTTAAGCCGCATGGTGCTTTAACCTCCTCGTCCAGGACGCTACACAACCTGTTTACGCTCTCCATCAGATCACCGAACTCCTCCAGAGTAAGGCTTTGGGCTCCATCGGAAAGGGCCTCATGGGGTCTTGGATGGACTTCTATCATGAGTCCATCGGCCCCGGCAGCCATGGCTGCCATGCTCATGGGTTTTATAAGCTCCTTGCGCCCTGTTCCATGGCTCGGATCTACGATGACGGGAAGGTGGCTAATGGATTTGACCAGTGGAACCACACTAAGATCCAGCGTGTTCCTGGTGCTGGTGTCGAAGCTTCTTATGCCTCTTTCACACAAGATAACCTTGTGGTTGCCTCCTGCCAGTATGTATTCTGCCGCCTGAAGCCACTCATCCACGGTGGCCATCATCCCTCTCTTGAGCAATACTGGCTTTCTGGTACGGCCTACTGCCTTGAGAAGGGCAAAGTTCATCATGTTCCTGGCCCCTATCTGAAGTATGTCCACGTGGGGTTCCAGCCACTCCAGGTCCTCAGGAGACATTATCTCTGTGACTATGGGAAGGCCTGTCTTTTCTTTTGCCTCCACCAAAAGATTTATTCCCTCGCTGCCAAGGCCTTGAAAGGAGTAGGGGTTGGTCCTGGGCTTGAAGGCCCCTCCCCTTAGAACATTGGCACCTAATGTCTTGACACCTGATGCGGTCTCCAATATCTGGGATCGGCTCTCCACTGAACAGGGTCCGGCCATTATAAGTCTGTGGCCGCCGCCTACCTTTATGTCCTCGGTTATGTGGAAAACGTTGTCATCAGGGAAGGTCTCTCTGGAAGCCAGCGGATAGGGTTTTTTCGTGGAAGTTACAGTCTTCACGCCTGGAAGGGATAGAACCAGGTTACCCACTTTTTCACAGCCGTTTGAAACGATGTAGGGAGACTCAAAAGACCCTACAACCCTCAAACTGCAACCTCTTCGCTCCAGGAAATCACAAACTCGCGCCACCTCTAAGCTCTTACAACCTCTTGCCATGTGAATAACCAACATTCTCCTCTACCTCCTTTGGCGAATAAAAAAGCCGGAACGGGATGTGGAAATCCCGTTCCGGCTTTGATTTACTTTGATTCTTCTTTAGAGTCCCCTTAGACGGAGCCTGTCACTCCTTCGGGGGCTAAAAGAGCCTCGGACGGATTTCCACGTGGTGACTGGCCACTGGCGTAGTAAAAGCGCCACTGGCCGCTGGTAAAGCCGAAATAATAGGACTGGCTATCAAAGAGGGCAACGTTTCCTAGATTTAGGCTTCTCATATCCGTCTGGCTCTCCTTTCCTTTTGTTTTGCGACTTAACTTCGTATAGATATTGGTAAGTTATTTTAGACATTATTTCCCATTTGTCAATATTGAATCCTCTTTTATTTGTAGATGAGCCTATATTTCGTTCCGTCTACTTTGGTAAAGTGAAAGAGATAATGGAAAAGGCGGGTACCTCTCCTTTATACTGGTGCTGCAACAACAACCAAAACAAAGGAAAAAGGAGGTAACCCGCCATGACTTCATTATACCAGCGACTAAAGGAATCAGGGAATCCCAAAGCCCCTATGGAAGTTATATGCGACTTGATAGAAAAAGGTAAAACAGCCAAAGAAATAGCTAACATCATGGGAATTACTGAAAGATGGGTTAGAACATTGATGAAACGGAAAAAGATGGCCTATCTGCCAAAGAATTATTGCACAAAAAAGGTCCCAGATCCCCTCATCCAAAAAGAACTAAACCTCACATCGAAGCTTTGGTTATTGAAACTCAACAGAAAACCAACATGGGTCCTAGAAGACTTGCAAGAGAGCTGAAAAGAACCCTCAATCTGAATATATCTTCCTACACCATCAGAAACATCTTACGCAGAAACAACGTTAAAACTAAAAAAGTACGTTCTAGAAACGGAAATAAACGCTACTATGCCAACCTAAACCACTGGGAAGCCCTACAATACTTCCAGATCGATTCAAAACATATAGCAGACGCAAAGACTCTCCCACCAAAAGCATATGCTGCCCTGTTTAAATACAGGCTTCCCAAATACCAATTTACCGCTATCGATATCAAAACAAGAATGAGAATCTTATGCTTCTCCGATGAATGCTCTTTCGCAAATGGCTTCTCCTTCATACTTTACATCGCCTTCCTCATGCGGGCTTTGGGCATCAGACATAGAATGTTCTTCCAAACTGACAACGGGAGCGAATTCGGCGGATCTGAAGAAAGCAGAAAAAGAAAAATATTGCAGGAAAAATTCCTAGAACCCTTAGGCGTTACTCTCCTCTCCATACCAAAAGGAGAAAAAGAAGCCCAAGGTTTTGTGGAACGAAGTCATCGCACCGATGATGAGGAATTCTACATACCTGCACTACCTCACATAACATCCCGAAAGGTCTTTATGACTTCTGCCGCAAGCTGGGTAAAATATTACAATCAAAAACGATCTCATGGAGGCAGAGATATGAACGGGAAAACTCCAAAGGAAAAAATATTTGAACTCTCACTAGTCAGTTCTAAAGCCGCTACTTCCATACCCCCTATACTCTTGGACAAAGTAAACACCTTTATACTAAAAATGGTGGGAGCTCAAAACATCTCCTGGGACTCCCACCATCTCCTTCAACTAATTAAACGGAAGCAATTTGTGGCCCCTTACAACCCCCGGGCTAATTTGGGGTTTCTAAAATCTCGCAAAGTAAATAAAATCGATTTAGCTCCCCTCAACAAAAAGGGGCTTTGGGTTAACCCAAAGCCCCTTTTTATCATCAACTATTTTCAACTATACGGAAAACTCTCTGTATGCGTTTCTTGCAGCACCGCAGACTGGGCACTTTTCCGGTGGTTCCTCCTCTGCTGTATGGCCGCAGACTGGACAAATGTAAATCTTATCTGCAGAGTAGTCTTCTCCCTTCTCTGCTAGTTCCTTGGCCTTTTCGTACATCCCCGCGTGAATTTTTTCTGCCTCCCAAGCAAAGCGGGTGCTCCTTTCCGCTCCCTTTTCGTCCTGGAACTGTGCCGTGGTATTGTAAACGGGATACATTTCATCTATCTCAAAGTTTTCACCATCTAGGCACTGCTTTACGTTCTCCGCCATCTCCTTATGGATCTTCCCAAGCTCTCTGTAATGGTTCCTGGCGTGAACAAACTCAGCGTAAGCTATGGCCTTGAAAAGGTTAACTAACTTCTTCAAACCTCTCTGTTCCGCCTCGTCTGCAAAGATGAGATATTTCATGTGCGCCATGCTCTCACCAGCGAATGCATCTTCCAAGAACTTTTTTGTCATCTCCCTCACGATATACACCTCCTATACTTAAGTCTATCCCAGAATCATTTTATCATACGCATTACTAAAGATTCATCACCTCTAATTCACCTGAGGCTTACAGTACCCATATCCTTAGGATATATGAATGTATCCCCTTCATTGAGAACTATAAATCTCCCGCCTGCAAGTAGCCCCTCCTTAAGGGCCTCCTTTAACTCTTCTACAGGTTGGTGAAAACCTTCCGCCGAAAGCTGGAAGGTTCCAAAGTGCATACCTATGCTTACTTTAGCTTTCAGGTCGTTATGTGCTTTAATGGCTTCTTTCGGGTCCATGTGCACCGGCTGCATAAACCACCGGGGCAGATATGAACCAATGGGAAGTAGCGCTACATCCGGAGGGCCTAGGCGTTCTGCAATCTCCAAGTAATGTCTAGAATATCCAGAATCCCCTCCCAAATATAGACTTATTCCATCCTGTTTGATGAAAAAACTACCCCATAGACTTCTTGCCCTATTGAATAAGCTTCGTCCCGATGTGTGCTGAACTGGGGTAAAGGTGATTTGCGTATGGTAATCCAGCTTTACACTTTCCCACCAATCCATTTCTATAACATCATTTATCCCATACGACTTTAACAAGTTCCCATCGCCTAGAGGTGCCAACACAAGGGGGGAAAAACGTCTGCTTAAGGCGCTCAAGGTATCCATGTCCAAATGATCGTAATGATTATGGGTAATAAGGACCACGTCAATCCTTGGAAGGTCGTCCTGCTTCAAGGCAGGTTCTCTCACCCGCCTGGGGCCAGCCCAACTCACTGGGCTGGCCCGTTCAGACCACACCGGATCCACAAGTATATTTAACCCCTGAAGTTGGATTAGAAATGTGGCATGACCTACGAAAGTAAGGGCCGCAGAACCTTTCTTTAACTCCTCCTCTAACCTCGGATTCCCCAGATTGGGTACCCTTTTAGGCCACCTGGCCCTCTCTTCCCTTAACATTCTTAAGATATCCAACAAAGTAGGATCAAATCCTTCTGGAAGGGTGGGATTATAGAATTTTTCCCCATCAAAGTGGTACGAGCTGGCAAAACCTCTGATAGGTCTCTTGTTGCCATCCGAGCACAAAAGGGCCAAACCCAAAACTGCCACAACACAAAGCAAAAGAATCTTCATCTTTCTTAATACACCTAATTTTTTCTCTTTTTCGCGCAGCAAAAAACACCTCAAACAAATAACAAGAGGCAAAGCCTACTCAAGTATAAGTTCGCAAAGCTTGCCCATTTCTTCCTCTGAAACTCCAAAAACCTTGCCGAACCTTTCATCTTTGAAGGTTTCTACAATCACTTTGTGAGGCTCTAGCTTTTTGATAATATTTCTTATTTGTGATATGGATTCTTGATCGACATTAAGGTTCTTTATGAGAGTGACATATACCACAAACTTTCCACTGTACTGAGAGCGAAACGCCATCATATTTGCCCAATATTGCTTTAGCGTATAACCATCTAAGGGTCTTTGAAATTTTTTGAAGTCCTCCTCTTTTGTAGTCTTGATCTCCCCTGCTACTTCGTCGCACATTGCGGCAACTTCTGCAAAATCAGGATAATCCAATAGGTATCCGTTTGTATATAGGCTTACTTCTACGCCCCTGCTTTTAGCCAATTTTATTATTTCTCCTAGCTGGGCATTTAAGAAAGCCTCCCCCTTGGAATTGATAAAAAGCACATCTGGGGGGTTATACTCTAACTCTTTCTCCAAAAATAAAATAAATTCCTTAGTCTCATCGAAAAAATGTGCTTTATCCGTTTTCTTCCCCTTTTGCCTTATCGGACAGAAAACACACTCAAACGTGCAGTGCTTTGAAGGCAATACGTCGATTTCCATGACCCGCTTTCCTTGTTCATCAATAAAATTTTTCTTAACTCCTATGCCCCCCATACCTGCACCCCCAACTTTGTGAGTTTTGAACAGTTCTGTCCTTTGATCGGGCAAATTCAAGACCTGCCTTTGCCTTTCGGCGCTTTACCAAAAGAAATCCTCAAAAATAGCGTCCATCATTTCTCCTTCAATGGCCCCTATCCTTAAGAAATTCTTTCTTTCTTTTGAGTTCATCCTTCAGACGACACACACTGCATGTGTCTTGATAGGAGAGAGCACCGCAAACAGAGCAGTTGCCCAAAAGGGCATCCTCAAACTGGGGCGGAGTCTGCCTATCAAGGAACCCAAACAGAAAATCCCGCTTGGTTCCCGGCATTTGGGATTCAATAAACTGAAGGGCCTCGAGGAGGATGTGACTTGTAGCCCCACGGGCAAAGGGACATTTGTCTCCAAAATACTTGATACCCCTGACCCTACAGTAGATGCGTATCTCCTCCGATTCGAGGCGGAAGAGGGGTTTCATTCGAGCCACCAACCCTGGGCCGGCAGGCAAGAAAGGATATGCCTTTTGTAGGTATGCGTCCCTGTGCCTTAGAGTGTTGCCCAAAAGCCTGCTGGCTTCATCGTCCAGGTTGTGCCCCGTGGCTATCACGGAAAAACCTTCCTGAAGGGCAAGCCTGTTCAAAAATTGCCGCTTCAATGTTCCACACACAGAACACACCTTGCTGCTTTTAAGCTTGGCGATCTCCGGCAGGCTGAAGCCAAAAAGATCCTTCAGTTCATAGATCGAAAGCTCAAGGCCACGGGATTTGGCAAATTCCTCACAAGCCGACCTCGAGGCTTCTGAAAAGTTCGGTATCCCAAGGTCTATGTGAATCCCTTTGGTGGTAAAACCAAGATCTGCAAGAACATCCCACAACGCCAAAGAGTCCTTCCCTCCAGATACAGCCACCATGATGGGCGTATCCAGCCCTATGGGGAATTTTTTCATGGCTCTATTAACGGCTTTATGGAAAAAGACCAGGAAACAATCCTCGCAGAAATTCGCGTGGTGACTAGGAAGGGAGATAATTGCTTTTGCCCTGCATCGGGAACATTTGGCGTTATGAGAAAGACGCCCATAAGAGGCACTTTTCAGCTTCATCTCTATCACCTCGCTTGGCTTCTTCTGCATAAATTACTTTTATGCGATAGCCACAGGAAAGCTTTGTAGTTTTTATAATATGATATCAGCAACGTCTTCGTGAACTACTCCATGCTATAGAGCATGGAGCTTCCTGCTTCAACGAGGTAGCTTACACGAATATGAGGGTTAGACCCCAATATTCGCGCAGAGGCTTCCCTCTCCACAGGCGTAAGTTCGGGCAGCCCCTGCCCTACCACCCTTAAGGCGGGTGAAACCTTTTTTAGCATCACTAAACACGCATTTAAATCTCTGTCCATGAAATTACCACACTCAGGACAGAAAACAGTTCTGTCAGAAAGCCTGAGATCCTCAAAATATGCCCCGCATTTAGAACACACCCTTGAAGTAAGTTCAAAGCGGTCAACCTCAAGGACAGGCAGGAGGCTGGAACACAACCTCTCTTTCAACTTTCCTATCCCCGAGTATTGAACCTCCCTTGAAAATAACCCTTCATGCCACGACTTTACGCTGTCATCCTGAAATATCACAAGGCTGTAGAACTTTAAGAAAGCTATAATTTTGTTTATCGCATCCTTCCTTCTGTTGTTTATTCTCTCATATTCCCTTGCAAGCTTTTGCCTTGTTTTTTCTCTGTTTTTTGAGCCTTTCTCCTTTTTTACAAGTTCTTTCTGAAGTCTTTTTAGCCTCTTGCTTTCCGGAATTTCAAAGTCAATCTTCAGTCCGTTGGATAGTGTTAGCTTGTCTTTCACTCCAAAATCTATAGCTATCGGTTTGTCTATTGATTTTCTGTTTTCCTTTGGCAGATAGCAGGTGATGTGAACGTAATAGCCTGAAGGCTTGCGAACGAGCAAGGCTTTTGTCAATTCCGCATTCTCAGGTGTTTGATTTAATCCTCTCACTTTGAATGAACCAAGCTTTTGAAGATGCACTCTCTTTTTTTCAAAGTCAATTTTGTGAGACACTCCATATTGCTTGAAGGGTATGGAATTTACTCTCTTCTTTGGCTTTAGTCTTCCTACTTTCATGCCGTTTTCTTTCAGTCGTGACAAAGCTTTTATGCTATCCTTAATCCTATCCGCTATCTCCTGGCGCACCTGAGAACCAAGAATTGTAAGTTCTCTTTCTTCAAAGTCTTCTCCTACCTTTACGTGAACTTTTTTGACCTTGTTTCCGTCTATGGAGAAAACGTCTTCTTGATGAATAGTCCAGTTATAGAGCCATTTGGCTTCAAGGAAGGCTCTTTCTAAAAGTTTTCTCTTGTCCCTGGAGAGCTTTTCAAGTTTGAGAACGTAAGTCCTTGCAACCTGCCTTTGTCTTATATCTTTCGTTCTACTCAGGCTTTCTCTTATCTTTTCTGATTTAGTCATCTGTAGCTCCATAAGAATAATGTACCACAATCAGCCATTCATCTCCACCCTGTAGAGGGTGGAGCCTTCTGGCTTATAATTGAGTAAGTTTTAGATATTTCGCAAAAGCGGTCCTCCAACTCTATAAACGCCTCCACGATCACAGGATCGAAGTGCTCACCGCTTTGTCTTATTATCTCTCTCATCGCGTCTTCGTGGGACCATGGTTCTTTATAGGGTCTTTTACTTCTCAATGCGTCGTACACGTCTGCCAATGCGACTATCCTAGCGGCCAGAGGAATGTCTTGTCCTGACAGTCCGTAAGGATATCCTTTGCCATTCCATTTCTCATGATGATACAGGGCTATGTCCCTTGCAAGGGCAAGATAGCTATCCACGCCAAATTTATCTCTAAACTCCTTGTTCGCTGCCTCAATAACCTCACCGGCAATTATGGTGTGTTTTTGCATGGCCCGATATTCTTCAGGCGTTAGCTTACCAGGCTTTGTCAGTATTTCGTAAGGAACAGCCGTTTTACCTATATCGTGCAGTGAAGTTGGGTAAATCGCATCTGAAGAATTTTATTTATGTCTATTTTGCCTCCCAGGAACCACTGAGCTCCACGTATTCGCTACCTCCAGACCAAGAACCAGCCAGGCTCCCTTTATTTATGATTCCTTCAAGTTTACCAAATATGGGCTCACACACATCGTGTAGTTTCCCTTCATAGCGCATGCTGCCTGTTGCCATGCCGGACCACTTGGCATATATCCCGCCGGTTTCAGGGTTATAAGATCCGGATATGCTTCCAGTTATTGAGACATTTTGGTTGGAATCTTTATAATTTCCGCTCAATGCACCATTCACTGAACTACCCCTGATGGATATGGAAATTTTTCCCGAGATTCCATTCCCCGCAAAACCTCCTCTATAGCTGCCATCAGCCGAAATTTCTTTTTTCCTGTGTATTGAAGCAAGTTCTTGGCCTCCCAGAAGTTTGCCATTACCCTTAAAGGAGAGCCCCACTCCTTTGACATCTCCCATGGCTAAAACCACAAAACTTATGCTCTGCTCTGGCGCAATGATGCTGAATGAAGGACTAGATCCCCAACCCACTCCACCTTCCAAATAACTGCCTATAGGTTCTACCTCGCAGGCAAACCCCTCGATCGTTTTGCCGCTTATGTTATTCACCGTAACGGTAAACGCTGTTTGGTCTTCTCCCGCGCTGGAAGAGACACTCCAAGAGATTAACTCCGTAGGTTTGGGCTTTTCAGGTTTGGGCTTGTCATCTTGCTCATCCACCGGAACTACCAGGGTGTCACCTGGCTTGGGAAGAGATGGAGATTGCTCCGGTTTGGGCTTTTCGTCCAATTCGTCTTGTTCTTTTTCTTTGTCTAGGGCCGCCATTTCTTTGACCAACTCGGCCTCAACGGCTTCCTCCTCTTGTTTTTCTTTAGCCGCCTCTTTTGCTTTTGCTTTTAACTCTTCCACTCTGGCCAACTCTTCTTCTCTGGCCATCTCTGCTGAAACCTGGGCCTCTGATTCTATTTCCCTTTTCAGGTTTTCATAAGTTCGCTCTTTGCCCTCCAGCCCATACTGGTTGCATAACCTTTCAAAAGACCCTTTCGCAAGGATCATGTCTATGGCCACCTTCTCGGCTTCCGCTCTGTCTTTGGCATATCCTCTCTCTATTAAATAAGTTTCAAGATATCTATACTCTGCGGCCATGGTGGCCTGAAAAAACTCATCCCTTAAGGCTTCCTCCCTGGTTTTGGGCCAATTCTCCACGGGCCCCACAACCTCAAGCATGGTGGCGTATATTTTTTCAAAGTTCTTCTGACCCACCCACGTAACGGCCGCATCTCCCGCCATTTTTCCTATGTTGCCTATGGCTATTATTTGACCTATGGCCGGAGCGGTATAGCCTATAACCTTGCCGGCAGTCACCTCCCCTAGCTTATGGGACGCCTTACTAAAATCTCCTGCAATAATTGCTTCTCCTATTGCGGCAAGATCCTGTAAATCACCAGCTAGTCCCAACATTGCAGGTGTTTGGCCGGTTTGGCCGGTAAGGCCGGTTATGAAATTGCTCGCTGCTTGGATGGGATCGGGAGCTACACCTTCCTTAAGCGGTTCTTCCGAAAAAGATGGAGACTGAAACAGCACCACGATACTAAAAAATACTAAAATAACTCTTAAAGGCCTCATCACTACCTCCTAAAAGATAGATAAAGATGGACTATCCCCAAAAACCTTTTTACGCCCCCATGGGTATCTTTGCTCATAGTCCTGCCTTCTGCCTCAGCTTTGCGGCCAAAGGGCTTTTTGCTCTTTCCAAAAATTCAAGCTCTCTTTTTACCCCCTTTAAATCTCCCCTTGCTAAAAATACAAGCCCCAATCCCAAATGAGGCTCATTGAATTTGGGGTTGAGCTCTAAGGCTTTTCTGTAAGCATCTTCAGCTTTTTTAAAATCTTTGGCACCCAAATGGGCAAATCCCAGGTTGCTCCATGCCACTACAAGGCCGGGCTCCAAACTCACGGCCCTGCTTGCAGCTTCCACTGCCTCAACGTACCTTCCATTTTTGATGAAACACAAAGAGAGATTGTTCCACCCATAGGGATAGTCAGGAGCAAGCTCTACAGCTCGTTGGAAAGCCTCCTGCGCCTTTTGGATTTCCCCTAGGTGCAGTCTAGCTACCCCTAAGTTGTACCATCCTAAAGCTTCTTCAGGCCTCTTTGCCAAGAACTTTTCGGTATAGCTTGCCTGTCCGCTCCAGTCCCCCATATTCCCCAAAACGGCTCCCAGGTTAAAAAGTGCAGAAGCCAGGTCCGGGTTTAGCGTAAGAGCCTTTCTATAACAAGCGGCGGCCTCGTTATATCCTTTCATTCTTTCAAATACAGCTCCACAGCGAAACCACCCATCTGGAAAATCTGGAGCCAGCTGAGTTACCTTCTTAAAATTTTCCAAGGCCTTTGGGTCATCTCCCAACTTCTCAAAGGAAGCTCCTATGTTGTAATAAAGTGCCGGATTCCCGGTGTCCACTGAAAGGCCTTCGCTGAGTACCTCCAGGGCTTCCTTGGGCCTTCCCATGACGTTTAGGATACTGCCTAGGTTCAGATAAGATCCAGAGTAATCGGGCCTAAATTTTATTGCATATCTATAAGCCTCTTCCGCCTCCTTGAGCATATCAAGGCGCTGGTAGGCTACCCCCAAGTTGTAATAGGCCACTGCTGATTCGGGGTCGGCCTTCACCGCTAGCCTGAACGCCGCAGCAGCCTTTTTGAAGTTGCCGCTCTGTGCTGCAGAAAAACCTATCTTCATGTACTCCTCAAAGGTTGCAGCCAGAAGGGGATGGGAACCCAAAAACAAAAACGCCATCAAAAGGAGAAACAAAGCATATTTTCTCGAATACAATGAATTCACCTACTTTTTAGATTCTGCATAATATATCTAGAAATTTATCATTTTAAGCTCCTAAAAACAAGAAACAAAAAAGATGAAGTAGCGGCAAAAAGTTCATCCCTCAGCGTGGGAGAAAATAATTTTTCTTCAGGTAGCTGGGGCTATATCAATATTTACCCAGCTCTTTGTTGGGGAGGTAACACTCAGCAAAAGGTAGTTTTAAAAAGGCCAAAAAAATAAAGATCTGACTCAAAATAACAAAATAAGGGGAGCCTGGGTTAACCAAAAGACTCCCCTTATTTCATGCCTGAAACTGCGTCAGGTTATATTATGCAAAGACCTCTCGGATGATCTCCAAAGCCTGGTCGATCTCTTCCTTGGTTATGACCAAAGGAGGAGCGAACCTGATGATCCAGTCATGGGTCTCCTTGCACAGGATGCCTCTGTCCTTAAGGGCCGTGGTGTACTTCCTGGCCTTGCCGGCGGATTCATTGAGCACCACGCCAATCAAAAGTCCCTTCCCTCTGACCTGTTTGATCTTTGGGGAGTTGATCGCCTTTAAGCCGGCCATGAAATACTCTCCCATCTCCTTGGCTCTCTCCGCCATGTTCTCCTCAAGGAGGACATCGATGGCAGTCATTGCAACGGCACAGGCGAGGGGATTGCCACCGAAGGTGGAACCATGGCTTCCTGGCTCGAATACGCCCAGCACGTCCTTGTTGGCCGCTACGGCAGATACGGGCATCACGCCACCACCCAAGGCCTTACCCATGATTATGATATCGGGATCTACATCCTCATGCTGGAAGGCAAAAAGCTTTCCGGTCCTGCAGAAACCGGTCTGTATCTCGTCCACGGCAAGGAGGACGTTGTTCTCCTTCGCCAGCTTCTCAAGGCCCTTGAGGAAGCCGTCACTGGGAACTACCACGCCAGCTTCACCCTGGATGGGCTCTACCAATATACCGACGGTGTTCTTATTGATCGCCTTTTCCACTGCCTCAAGATCGTCGTAAGGAACGATGACGAAACCAGGAGTGTATGGTCCATAATCATCCTTTGCCACGGGATCCACGGAGAAGGAGATGATGGTGGTGGTGCGGCCGTGGAAATTCTGCTCGAAGACGATTATCTCAGCCTTGTCCTTCTCAACTCCCTTTACTCTGTATCCCCACTTGCGCATGGTCTTTATGGCAGTCTCAACGGCCTCGGCGCCTGTGTTCATTGGAAGAACCATGTCCTTGCCGGTAAGCTCCGCAAGCTTCTTCGCAAATAGGGGCCAACGGTCGTTGAAGAAGGCTCTGGACGTAAGGGTCAGAATGTCCGCCTGCTCCTTAAGAGCCTGGATGATCCTGGGATGCCTGTGACCCTGGTTGACAGCCGAGTAAGCAGAAAGCATGTCCATGTAACGCCTTCCCTCTGGATCCTCGACCCAGATACCCTCAGCCTTGGAGATGACCACTTCCAAGGGATGATAGTTGTGAGCACCATACTTGTGCTCCATTTCCATTAGTTCCTGCGACGTGTACTTTGCCATTTTACTCCCACCTCTTCTTTAGAAATGAACTTAAATGTGTTTTGAGTTTACATGCCTAAATCAAATAAACCATTTTTTACATTATGAAAATCTTGTTCACAGATGTATTTTATTGCTTTTGTCCAAGCTTGTCAAAGGGTTTTGTTTATTGGAAATTTTCTGTCATCTTTTTCGGCGTGGATCTCACCGATTGAATTTTTCATGTTGTATGGTTCATTATGTCAAGATCTTTCAAATAGTGCTAATAAACTGGGCAAGTTTTGCAAGATAACATTTTGTGCCATTCAATGATAGAATTGATGGAGCACGCAGTAATGCACAAATACATACATGCATAGATAAATGCTGGAGGTGCGGCATCCTTTGATGGGCCTTTTGGTGCTTTTTTCTACGGGAATCGTCGGATGGAAAATTTTCGAACGGCTACGCCTACCTGCTCCCGACCTTTTAGGAGCCTTGTTTTTTGCATCCATGCTGGGGGCATCTGGCGTAACCTTTCCTTTCCCCAGCATGGAGGTAACTTTCCTAAGCAAGCTCATAATAGGAAGCTACATAGGCCTCATGGTGGACCGAAAGACTGCCAACATGCTCAAGAAGGCAGCCCTTCCTGCCCTGATAGTGGCTGCCTGGATGCTCTCTGCCTCGGTGGGCATAGGCTTTCTGCTCTACTACATGACGGACCTTCCCCTTCCCACAGCCCTTCTGGGCTCAACCGCTGGAGGAGTTTCTGAAATGGCCCTCTTGAGCCTCTCTCTCAATGCGGACACGATTACCATAACGCTTCTTCAGGTCTTTCGCGTAATTTTATTTCTAGTGCTAATGCCCTTTTTGGCTCAGTGGATGAACAAAAAGAACAGCCCTGCTAAAAAACCCACAGAAAACATCAAAGTCAAAGATTCCAATACAAAGAAAAACTCTAGTCCCAAGGAGATACTAATCCTGTCTCTGACGGCAGTAACCGGGGGCCTTATAGGCAGGGCATTGGGCCTTCCAGCAGGCGATTTATTAGTGACCATACTGTTCGTAGCATTCCTCAGCATTAAGCTTCCCTCACCGCCCAGGGTGCATCCTCTGGCCCGTTCCATGGCTCGAATAGGCGTGGGCCTTTCAATAGCTCAGCAGGTAACAAAGCAGACACTTCAGATGCTTTCTACAATATGGTTTCCCATACTCATCCTGGCTTTGGCCATGATAATCTCTGGCATCGTCCTAAGTTGGATTCTCCACAAGATAACAGGATGGGACTACAGCACCTGCCTTTTGGCTTCCTCCCCTGGAGGGCTTAGCCAAATGAGCATAATCGCAGATGAAGTGGGCGCCAACCCCCTCTTGGTCAGCGCCCTGCACACTACTCGCTTGATAAGTATACTGACCGTTCTACCCATACTCTTCCGGTTCTTGCTAACCCGTTACATGTGAATTACAGGTAGCGGGAAGCCGCTTTTTTGGGCACTGGGCAGAGAATGAGGTTTCTCGCCCAAAGGCAGTCACCACAGCTAGGGCTGTTGCCCCAGCAGTCCTGTTCTGTGGAAAGTACAAAGTCACAAGCGTCCCTCAAAGAGCAATCCGTACATGATGGATAAACATAGTTTTTCATGATAAACCTAAACCAGGTATATTCCCTGCTGGTCCATATATCATGAAGAGATGAGTCTCCTGCGTTGCCAAAGGAGTGAGCCTCTACCTTCTTTTTTCGTCCGAAGATGTACTCGTCGTAGGAATGAAGCAAACGATAACAGGGGAAGACGCAGCCGTCATATCTTATTACCGCCGAAATGCTCTCATCGAAATCGCACCGCCGCTCCGTCTTGAATCTGAACGCAGGAAGCCTTATGGCAAGCCCTCTACCCGAAAGGGCATGTAGTTTGTTTTCGATTTTCGTCATATCCACACTTTCATCGTACAGAATGTAATCTAATTGGCTTTCATCCACGGGCAGAAGATTGGAAATAATTACGGATTGCACGCCCAAGCGGGTAAAAAGCCTTACCATCTCAGGCAGATCTTTGTAATTTTCCTTCGTGGCCACTACCTCTATTCCCACGGAAGGAGCATCCCTCTTCATGGCCTTTTTTATCTCTGAAATTTTTCTTATTACCTCCAAGACCTTTTCTGAGGAGGCATGCCCCAAGCTCATAGGATTTCCAGGCAAGGTATCCATGGAAAAGTAGACTACATCCAGCCCTATACCCACCAGGAAACCTATCATCTCGTCGGTCAAGAGGGTTCCGTTCGTAGAAAGGCCCAGGGCGTATCCCCTGGATTTTATGTCCTTGGCTATGGCCTCAAAATCAGGATGGAAGGTGGGCTCACCTATGCCACCAAGGTAGATCAACTCAAGCTCGGGGAAGGCCCTGCAGTCCTCCATTATCTTTTCATACAGAGCAAAAGGCATTTCCCCTTCTGTGTCCCTGAAGGATTTTTTGAAGCACATGGGGCAGTTCAAGTTGCACCGCCCCGTTATCTCCAGGAAAAGGTACTTCAGGTCCGGCTTGGGCTCAATGGTAACCTTGGCGTTCCAAAAATTGAAGCTGTAGGCCACCTTTAGCCGCCTCCTATGGGTGGAAACAGGGAAATCACATCATCCTCGTTTACAGGGGTATCCAGGCCTTGAAGGTGAGCTATGTCCCTCCCGTTGACCAGGAAGATCATTCCATGTTCCAGTTCCTTTTCAAAAGAGGGCCCGTAGAGGCCCTTGAGCTTGTCAAGGACCTCTCGGGCTGTTTTGGCCTCTATTTCTATCTCTTTTCGTTTGGCTATCTCGACCAGCGTCGCAAAAAGTTTTACTTTGGCCATCTTATACCTCTACCTCTACAGGCCCAGCTCCTGCTTCTTGGCATCGGAGACCGTGCCGTCGGGGTTCCATCCTCTGAGTTTGTAGTACACCGGCATCATTTCCTTGACTCTGGAAGTTTGCCCTTTGTAAGGCCCTTCAGGCATTGGTTCATTTATCATCCTCGGAGGCAAGGTATCCTCCTCCGCCTTTAGGCCAGCTTCAAGGTTGAAAATCCTCTCCGCATTCCATATACGCTCGCCTATCTTTATGTACTCTTCCGTAGAGAGGTCCCAACCAAAGAAGCTGTTGAGCAGATCCCTATAGTCGTCTCCCCATAAGCCAAAGGACGTAAAGATGCAAAGCCCTGCAGAATCCACCAAGGCCGTGGCCTCTTGAATCAGCTTGGTCATGGCTACCTTTTCCTCACTGGTGTCCGTTGGGTCCATTTTCTTGGGATACCCAAGAATCTCAGGGCTTATCATGTAACCTTTTACGTGGTCTCCTCCCCTGTTGCACGTAGCATAGTGGAGTCCTAGGCCTTGGACTACCCTCGGGTCATACGCAGGAAGCTCAAGCTTCTTTACGCTCATGGAAAATTCCGGCCTGCCGTAAGACTCGGCCAACCTGTAGCTTCCCTCGGCGAGCTTGTCACCAAAACCCTCTCTCTTTGCGATCTTGTCTATGTAGTAGTGCAGTACCTCTGTGTTGCCAAACCTAAAGGGCGGGCCTGGCTCGAATTCCTCATCCTTTATCAGGCCGTTCTCGTAGAGTTCCATGGCCGCCGCCAGAGTTGAGCCCGTGGATATGGTATCCAAGCCGTATTCGTCGCACAGGTGGTTTGCCGTCACTATGGACGCAAGGTCATTGATGCCCATATTGGATCCAAAGGTCCAAATACTCTCGTACTCTGGTCCTTCTGACTCTTCCTTCATGAGAGGTAGCTTAGTGACCCTGCCACAGCCTATGGGGCAGGCATAGCAAGGTTTGTTCTTGGTGAGATACTTGGCTTCTAGAGCCTCTCCGCTCTGTTCTGGCGCCTTGTCGTAAACACCGGTCTGGAAGTTCTTGTGGGGATATAGCCCGTTTTCGTTGATTATATTGACCAGCACAGCCGTACCGTACTTGGGCAAGCCGCCCCCTGCAACGGGGTCGTTTCGCAGGATGTTCACCTTTTCCCTAACGACCTGCATAAACTTTTCTCTGTCCGCAGGTTGAGGTGCTCCCTTTGAACCAATCACTGCTATGGCTTTCAAGTTTTTGCTGCCCATGACGGCACCAACGCCGGCACGCCCTGCAGCTCTGTGTCCATCGTTCATGACAGCAGCAATCTTTACAAGGTTTTCGCCGGCCGGCCCTATCAAAGCAATTTTTGCTTTTTCGCTTCCGATCTCTTGCCTCAAGGTTGCCTCGGTTTCACTTACAACCTTACCCCAGAGGTGGGACGCATCCTTTATCTCCACATTGTCGTCCTGAATCAGAATATATACAGGTTTTTCCGCCTTACCTTCAATGTAGATGGCATCCCAACCTGCATGCTTCAGCTCCGCACCGAAATAACCTCCAGAGTTGGCGAAGGCTATAAACCCGGTTGTGGGGCTTTTTGTGACTACGTTGTAACGGCCTCCCGTCGGGGCACTTGTGCCGCTCAAGGGCCCGGGGGCAAATATCAAGGGATTTTCAGGACCGAGAGGATCTACTTTGGAGGCTTTCGCCCTGAGCATAAGGTAAGCTCCAAGCCCTCTTCCTCCTATCCACCTTTTGGCGATGTCCTCACCTAAGACCTCCGTCTCCACTTTCTTCTCTGTGAGATTAACCTTTAACAACTTGATCTCAAAGGCCATACTCCTTTCTCCTCCCTTCAATCAAAGAGATGTTCTTCCAAGCTCCCCGCATACCAACTTGCCTTTTCCCTTTTCTGTATCACACCTCCCAATCGTCATACTAACGTAATAATTATATCCTCTCCTGCTCAGTTGTGTCCATATAATTGTGTAA